>JAFGUQ010000293.1 GCA_016938455.1 Clostridia bacterium | reverse complement strand
ATAGATGCTCTCAAAGTCTCTATCCATGACGAATTCCATACCATGGCCGCTGATGGAAAGAAGTCCTCTCCAGCATTTCTTTAATTTCTCTTCCGGATAGTCAAGTCCTGCAAGCGCTCCCATAGCGCAAAGAGTTTCTGCTTTGATAATCAGTGTGTCAAGCTGCACTCTAAGTCTCCAGAGACCGTTCTGGCCCTTTGAAGGCAGGTTATAACCTACATCGCAGGGGTCAATGATTCCTTTGAATATATCATAGTTCTTATCTTTGATATCATTAAAATATGCTTTAGCAGTTGAGAACTTCAAGGTTGTTTTTTCTTCATTATTCCATTTTTCCATGAATGAAAAATAGTCAAAGTGATTATCCTTATAGTCCCTTAAGGGCCGCGTATCATCCATACCACTTGGTATCCAGACATGATCTATCTTACTTTTATCTAACACTTGGTTGATTTCATCTTTGATGCTGTTTTCATCTGCATTGCTGAATCCGGCATAAATACCTCTGGAGCAAAGAACCTTAGTTCCGTCCATTCCTTCCCACAGGAATTCGCTTGGATATTTTTTATAGTCCATGACTCCCTGAGGCCGAAAGGCTCTTAAGTATTTATAACCTCCAAGTTTCATCAGCTGCGGTAGCTGTGAATGGCCGATGGAGACATCAACATTGTGATATATGTCAGTTTCTATTCCGGGAAAATACTGCTGAAAGATCTCTCTTCCAAGGATGATGTTGTTGATGAAAGTCTCTTCCCCTGCTGTTGTGGGTCGTAAAAGAGAGTAAATCAGGCTGGTGATTTCAAATCGTCCTTCTCTGATATGTTTTTTCAGTTCATCCATCCGCTCTGGAAGATATGTCATCAACGGCTCCATGAAGTGCTGGTAATTATCAGTCATCCAGGTAAATTGACTGTTTTGCTTCATCTGATCTAATACTTCAGACATGATAAGGACATATCTCTCTATATGCCATGCTCTGTAATTGGTCCATGCATAATCAGTATGCGCATATGGAATGATATGTCCTATATTTTTTTCTGTCATGATACTCCCCTTTGTATCTTTTATCAGTTTCATTTTATCATAGATACAGGGATATGGAATGACTTATTTACAGTACTCTTTAATCGCTTCTGTCATGAATGAGGCAAGTCCCTCGCCATATTTATCAATGTTCTTTGTGAACCTGGGATCAGACACATACAAATCAGCCAGTCCACTGAGTATTTCTCTGGTGCAGTCGTAATAGTACCTGGTAATGTGGTCCTGCCATCTTTTGACAAGCTGCTGTACCTTTACGTCATTAACTTGACTGCCAATCAAGTTATAGAATGCCTCATAAATGCTTTTGGCTTCCAAGTTTATGTTCTCCCAGTCATTTTTTGTATACTTCGATGTTTTTTTCACACTCTGCTTATATGCATCACTTTTTCCGTATTTCTCTTTCGCTTCTTCTTTGTATTTTTCTATTGCTGTATCATCAAATTCCTTAAAACTCATTTTTCTTTCTCCTTCTATTGTTTTTTCCACCAGTGAAATAATCTGGTTGAGCCGTTCTCTTTTAAGAACCAGTAAATCTCTCTGATTTATTAATGCATTTCTTTCATCATAATCATGATCATTCATCATTTTCATAATGCTTTTCAGATCAAACCCTATTTCTTTCAAAAACATGATCTGCTGAAGTCTTAAGAGTTCAGGTTCGTCATAATACCGGTACATGACATCGCTTCTTGTTTTAGGGGTCAAAAGACCTATCTCATCATAGTAATGAAGCGTCCTTTTGCTGATTCCGGCTAATTTCGCTACTTCTCCTATACTTTTCATTTTATTTCCTTTCTCACACGTGCAGTTGCATTATATAGGATAACGTAACGTCATTGTCAATAAGTATTTTCAAAAAAAGCAGAAGTTTCCTCCTGCTTTTTAATATTTAAATTTATCATGCAGTTTTCAGTTATTTTGCATTGACGAAATAATCAATATCATTCTTAATTAATTTCAACGAATTTCTCCAGAATTCCTTATCTGATGAATCAACACCTACTGACTTCAACGCACCTCTGACATCGTTTCTTCCGGTTTCTCTTAAAAGTTCATCATATTTAGGAATAAACGAAGCACCTTCGTTGAGATACTGAGCATACAGTCCTTTGGCAAACAGCAGTCCGAAAGCATATGGGAAGTTATAGAAGCTTAACCCTGCGCTGTAATAATGAGGTTTACATGCCCACATATATGGATGTAAAAGACTGGAATCAAGCCCATCGCCGTAAGTAGCCAATTGCGCTTCAATCATGATTTCCTTTAACTTGTCAACTGACAGTGATGATGATTGTCTCATGGCAAAGAGTTTGCTTTCAAATTCATAACGGCTTAAGATGTCCACAATAACTTGAGTAGCTTCCACCAGGTTATGCTCTACAATGGCGAATTTCTCTTCTTCCTTTGCTTCCTTTAATAGCGCATTGACCACATAGCTTTCACAGAAAATGGATGCAGTTTCAGCGACCGGCATGGAATAATGGGAATTCAGGTTAGTCGCATCTTTCAAGCACTCACCATGATAACCATGTCCCAGTTCATGTGCCAGTGTGGTGACATCAGAAAAACTGCCTGAGAAGTTTGCCATGATGCGGCTTTCTTTAATGCCATGGATGGAAGCGCAGAATGCACCGCCTATTTTGCCGTCTCTCATTTTGGCATCAATCCATTGATTGTCAAAAGCTTTCTTTGAAAAAGCCCCTAACTTTGGTGAAAATTTCGAAAAGTTATCATTTATCAGTTCACTTGCCTGCAAATAGGTATAAGTCTGATGACTTTCTCCCATAGGAGCAAAGAGATCATAAAAAGGAAGTGACCCTGTATGCCCTAAAAGCTGTGCTTTTTTCTTCAGATACCTTCTGAAATCAGGAAGGAACTCTCTCATGGAATCAAGCATGGAATCAAGTGTTTCCATATCCATTCTTGAATCAATCAAAGTCATTTCCAGCGGTGATTTGTATCCTCTCAGCTTTGAAGTGTAAATGACTTCTCCTTTGATGGCATTAAGCGCTGCTGCAGAGGATTTCTCTATTTTCTGATAAGTGCTGATTTCCGCTTCATAAGCCCGTTTACGAATATCTGCACTGGCATCATAAGCCAGATTTCTAAGTGCAGGAAGCGGAAGTTTCTTTCCGTCAAAGTCTGTGGATAAAGTAGACACCATAGTGTCTTGAAGTTTATCCCATGCTCCGGATCCTGTGTTTCTTAAATTAGCCAGGATTTCTTCTGTTTTATCATCAAGCATGTATTTTGCTGATTTCTGAGTTTCTTTGATGAAGAAAGAATGGGTTTTAATGGTGTCATTACTGCTGTTGATCTCTGCTTTTTCAATCCACTTAGCAAATTTGACTTCAATGACTGACAGCATCGGAATAAACTGTTCCATTTTCTCCACCAGTTTCAATGCGTCTTCATTCATGGTGTTGACTGCCATATGAAGACGACCAAAGGCAAATATCTTGTTGAAATCATCAGACAGCTGATTGGCATTTTTCAAGTAATATTCCAGTTTACTTTCCAGATTCTCATGATTGCTGAAATTTTCTTCACACCACGAAGAATACTCTTTCATCTGTTTTTCAATGTTAACGATATCACTTAATAATATTTCGTCATCAAATCCCTTATACAGGTTATCCAGGCTCCATAGCATTTCCATTTTCTAGTCCTCCAGTACATTTTTTATTATTTTCACAAAATTGACCAGTCGGCTTTGATCTCCTTGTATGGTATGCACATCTTTCAGGCAGATATCATACCGGCAGTTGCATTCTCTGAATGACTGATCGGCCTTTCTTATTATATTCTCTATTCTTTTCTTGTCAAAGTCAAGGCAGACTGTCTCAGAAGGGCTGGGTCTCCATGATGCAATATATTTTCCGTCAATGTTTTCGGCACATTTTCTGACATCAGAAAACGGACTGACCGCTACTCTTCTTATGTTTTTCAGCTGACTGAGCATTCCCATCTTATGAGTGAGGTCTTCACAGCATCCATAAGAAACAACAGCGAATTTCTCCATGATGGGAATCTGGTACTGAAAAAGAAACTCATCATGCATTTCAGGTGAAATCAATGCGTATTCCTGTGCTGCACAGAATCCCCACAGCTCATTTCTCTTGACAGGTCTGCTGTTGGCTTTCGGGCCTTCCAGTCCTTCAAGATAGCACATGGACTGGTTGATATGACTAGTCAAAGTCAGATGACCCGCCTCTTCCGCCTGCTGCTGTGCTTTTAATATCCCGTCTCTCATGAAAGAAAGAAGGTTTTTCAAACCGTCCGGATCATCAATCATATCCCACATAATCTGTTCCAGTCCTCTTAAATAGCCTAATCTTGTGGAGATATCTGCTTCAAACCCCCACCATCTTGGAGATCGGTCTATATTGATTTCCATCACACCGCTGATGGCTTCACTGAGCTTTTCAAATTCGCGGTTTGTCATTTCTTCATCAATCTCATGATTGGGTTCTTTTAACATAGACAAGTCCCATAAATCCTCGACTACCTTGTCATACTTCCTGGCACCGTGTAAAAATCCGCTGTCATGGATGCCATGGGTTTTCCCCCAGGGTCCTTCACCCGGCAGTATTTGAGTGGCAGCCAGATTAATCCATGGTTCAATCACATAATCATCTTCAAATTCTTCCTGCACGATCATTTTACGCAGGAAAAGTGCGTGTTCCCGTAAAAACTCATCTTCACATTGTAGCGTTGGCCTGACTGTCTCATCTGACCATCCGCCATCTCTGATATAGATAGGGACCCTGACTTTTTTAAAAGCATTATGAGCTGCCCACAGCTGTCGTCTTTCGTCCATGATGTCTTTACCTGCGATTTCACTGACACGTTTAGCTAAGTCAGTCATGATCTTCCTGTCATGTGCTCCTGTCATCTGTTTGTACCTCCGCTTTTCTGTCTGATCATTTCAAAAAGGCCAAGTCTGGTAAATCCTCCTATGGTCGTGATTAATTTATCTTCACTCATTCTGTCATTGAATACTGAGAGTATCTGCTTCTGCATAGTCTTGTCCTCGCTTTTGATGAAATCAATGACAATGATTCCTCCGATGTTGCGAAGCGTAATCTGTCTGGCACATTCAATGGCCGCTTCAAGATTGGTATTCAGAAAAGTGTCATCACTTAACACACTGCTGTTGTTCTTACCCGAATTGACATCAATGACCGTCATTGCTTCTGTATAATCAATGTTGATATATCCGCCTGATTTCAGCCAAACCTTCTTGTACTTGATTGTGTTGATCTGGGCTGTGATGTTGTAATAGTCATAAAGATCATATTCCAGTGAATACAGTTTAATGTTTCTGTTTTCCGGATACTGATAAAAATATTCATGGTAAAGTTCAAGGTCATTGGTGATGAGGCTGTCTTTTTTAGGGTCAAAATACTTGTTCAGTGTCTTTTTAATGATACCATCCACTTTATATAGTACTTTTCCGGTATTACTGTTATGAGTCTGGTCTTCTATGTTATAGAAAATCTGATATACTTTTTCGATATCTTTTCTGATGATCTCTTCTGATTCCTGATAAGCATTGGTTCTCATGACAATGAAATAGCCTTCTTCCTGGTATTGATGAGCCAGGTCTTTCAATCGTTTCCGTTCTAAATCATCAGTGATTTTTGAGGAAACACCACATTTTCCTTTTCCCTTGCCGATGACAACATAATCGCCGGCAATGTTGATGACTTCTGACAGGCAGACTCCCTTATCATCAATTTTTTCTTTTCTGATCTGAAGAACCACTTCCTGGTTGAGTTTGAATTTTCTGTCAGTGATCGGAAGATAACCGGTCTTGATATCCCCCACATCTACAAAGACAGCATTAAGAGAAGGTGCAATCGAAGTGATTTTACCTTTGATGACCGTATCTGTCACAAACTTTTCATTTGTCTCTTCACTGAATTCAGTCAGCATGTCCTCTTTTAAGATGGCTACTGACTGTTTTGAACCGATGTTCACATAAAACTGTTTACACATAGCATTCCTCATTCAAGAATATTTTTTTCAAGCGGTGTATATGTTTTTTGATTTCTTACCGCATAAATCTCTTTTCTTCTGATGGATATTTCAGTGGCTGATTGATCGATATACCGATTGATGGCACTAATGAACAGCCTGGGATGCAGATTGGTCTGATTTCCTGCTTTACAGTAGAGTCTGATAATGTCATGGTCCGTACTCATTTTTATTATCAGCGGTTTGATATCCAGTTTTTTTTCTTTATTCTGCTTTACTTTAATGACTTCAATGACTTCCAATTGTGAAAGCTGTTCAACGATGTCTTTTTTACTGACTTCGCTTTCCAGTTTGATTTCATAGTCAGCATATTCAATATCGTTCATGATATTGGAGTCATTCTCTCTGATACCGCAGTCAATCATATTGAATCCGTCAGGAATAAAGCACGGTAACACTTTCATGATATCACTGGCTGAATAGTCTTCTTCAAAGAAGATATCCGCATACTCAGCATCAGAAGTCACTCCCACCGGAAGCGGAAGACCGAAAATCAGATGCATCTGCGGATTAAACCCCTGTGAATACTTTGGTTTCAATCCGCTTCTTCTGATGGCTCTTTGAAAAACCTTGATGGTTTCAAGATGAGAGACATATTTGACGCTGTCTTCTTTTTTATATTTAATTCTTATGATTCTCAATGCAAATTCCCTCTTTATATTTCATTACTCCGCAGTTGACACACTCGTCCAGACAATTGGGAGTAGTCACTTCGTCATATGCTTTTTCTTTTTCATTCTGCAGGTGTTTCTTGGTCACCCCGATATCAATGAAGTCCCATGGAAGAATCTCATCAGTCTCTCTGACCCGCTGGTTATAGAATAGAGGATCAATCTGGCACTCTCTGAATGCATCCATCCATAAGTCATATCTGAAAAATTTACCCCATGAATCAAATTTACATCCTTTTTTCCAGGCAGTATAAATGACATCAGAAAGACGCCTGTCTCCTCTTGCCAATACGCCTTCCATAAATGAAAGATTGGATTCATGCCAGCTGTAGTTGACTTTTCTTGACTTAGAAAAATATGAATTCAGGAATTTAGATTTCTCAAGCATGTTTTCAATAGTATCCTGTGCTTCCCATTGAAATGGTGTAAAAGGTTTAGGAACAAAAAAAGCTGTGCTGACGTTGACTGTCACTCCTTTTTTACCCGGAATATCCAATTCCTTATACACCTTTAATATTTCAAAAGTCAAATCAGCAATTCCTTTGACATCATCCATGTTTTCCGTCGGCAGTCCAAGCATGAAATACAGTTTAATGGTCGTCCATCCGTTTTTAAATGCCAGTTCGCAGGAAGACAGGATATCCTCTTTGGTGATATTCTTGTTAATCACATCACGTAAGCGCTGTGTCCCGGCTTCCGGAGCAAAGGTCAGTCCTGATTTTCTCAGAATCTTGGCTTTTTCCATCAGCTCAAGGGTAAAATTATCGATTCTTAAAGAAGGAAGGCTTAAGCTGACTCCCTGCTTTGCAGTCATTTCCACCAGTTTTTCAGAGAATTCATTAAAGCAGGAGTAATCACCTGTGCTTAATGAGGAGAGAGATATTTCTTCATATCCTGATGAATTTAAAAGATTTTCACTTTGCTTCAGAAGTGTATCAGGTGTTTTTTCTCTGACAGGACGATAGATATATCCTGCCTGGCAGAACCTGCATCCTCTCGTGCATCCTCTGAAGAGTTCCACTATGACTCTGTCATGCACAATGTTCATATAGGGAACAATGAATTTATCGGGATAGACCACCTCATCAAAATTTCTGATGATACGCTTGATTATTCTGTCACTGACTCCTTTTAAAACAGTCCCGTCCTCTTTGTAAGTAACTGTGTACAGTGAAGGAACATAAACTCCTTCTATCTTTGATAAGGCAAGCAACGTCTCTTTTCTGCTTTTTTTCAATTCTTTTGATGAAATCACTGTGTCCATCACTTCATTAATGACTTCTTCTCCTTCTCCAATCATGAAAAAGTCGATGAATGCAAAAAGCGGTTCAGGATTGACCGCGCAAGGGCCTCCTGCGCAGATCAGCGGCTCTTCTTCTTTTCTGTCTTTTGAAAAGACGGAGATATTTCCAAGGTCCAGCATATTGAGTATATTGGTAAAACTCATTTCATACTGCAGTGTAAAACCCACTACATCGAAATGATTCAGTTCTCTTTTTGTTTCCAGTGAAAACAGAGGAAGTTTATTCTCTCTCAGTTTCTCTTCAAAATCCACCCATGGTGCAAAAACCCGTTCACAGACCACATCATCTCTTAAATTAAGAACATGGTATAGTATTCTCATTCCAAGATGAGACATGCCTATTTCATAAACATCAGGAAAACAGAATGCGAATGATGCTTTGACTGAGTGATAGTCCTTGATAACGGAGTTCAGCTCTCCGCCTGTATATCTGATCGGTTTTTCAACACTCAGCAGTATATCGTCGTATATTTTCATTTATGTCCTTTCAGCAGAAGCATGCCTATGCCGTTATCTTAACATGACTGATGGCAGGGCATGCTATTCTAATGTAAAAAAGAGCCTGAATCAGGCTCTTATAATATCAGCAGGTCAATACTCATCGGAACGATCTGAATCCATGTGCTTCCCTCATTAAGATCAATCTCATTCCCATTCATGTCTTTATATACTGTCGGTGATTCCTCATCGGCTTTTGCCCAGGTAATCTGAATACATTTTCCCAAGGTACAATAATAGCCTTCACCGGCTCCGATCAGTTCAACACTCAGTCTGCCGGCATCATCGCCTTCTATGACTTCACTTTTTACTTTCTGAACAATGATATTTGTTGTTGAGATCGGTTCATTTGTGTTTCTGTCAACATGAGTTTCACCATTTCTGTTTCTGAAATAGAGTTTTTTCTCAGCATCATACATATAGGTGCAGAAACTGACTGTTGAATATGATATATTGATGATTTTCGCATCAGTTCCCTGTTCCAGCGTGATATCCTGGCTGCTGTAATTCGGATAACCTTTTAGTGCTGTTGTGGTAGCTACTTCAGTTTCACCGATATAGGCATTGATTTTTTCACTGGTAGTAAAAGTATCCTGCCAGTTATTGGGATTGTCTGTGATATCTTCAAATATCTTGTTGGCACTTTTCGTACCGTCAAATGAGTCCACTTTCTTTTCATAATCAATTTCATTCAACGCTGAAGGGCTTCCTCCGTTATGAACGAAAATCGCATCATATGGCATAATAATATCAAGCATATAGTCTCTGGCACTTCTGACAGGGCCTACAAGATCCATTTCGCTTTCCCAGAATAAACCGATATATCTTGTGATACCACCTTCAACCAGGAACTCATATACAATCTGTGCCTGTGACAAACCTGCCTGCGGAAAACTCTCTTCTCCCTGATTGTCAATGACAACCGCTACAGGTCTGATTCCATCATGAGGAACACCCGCTACAACAGGTTTAACCGGGACAGGTGTCGCTGAAGGGGTAGGAGTGGCCACACTGCTCGGTGAAGGAGAAGCGCTTTCTGCCACATTATTTTTTTTACATGCTGCCAGTGATAAACATAACGTCATCACCAATATGACTGCCATAAGCTTTTTCATTAAATCCTCCTAGTTGGAAAGGTTGGTTCCTTCAATTTTTTCTTCAAATAATTTAAAAACTGTTTCCAGTTCTTCCTCATCTTCTACACTTTCGAGCCGATCAAAATTTTCATCTTCTACAAATTTGAAAATATATGACAACTCATCATCATCATCCTCAGTCTGAAGCAAAACATATTTGCTATCCATATATTCTATCATTTCAATAACTCTCATGTCTATGAGCTGACCGTTTTCATCTTCCAGTGTGACTATTCCTTCTTTATTTTCATCCATGTTACTCTCTCCTTTATTTACTGTCTAAATAGGACTGTAGAATAAGACAGGCAGCGATTCTGTCTATCTTACCTTTATTATGGCCCGTTTTGATTCCTCTTTCATGCATATTACGCTCAGCAGCTTTTGAGGATAAACGTTCATCCCAAAAAATTATATCAGTATTAATATATTTTGCAAGTACCTTGGCAAATTCTTCTGTTTTTCTGGCTCGCTCTCCAAGAGACCCGTCCATGTTCTTTGGATATCCCAAAACGATTTCCTGCACCTGATACTTGTCTACCACTTCTTTTATTTCTTTGGCAGCCAGTTCCATACTGCTGTTTTTTCTGACCAGTGTTTCCAGTCCTGTGGCCAGAAATCCAAGGCTGTCACTCTTGGCAAGACCTATTCTTTTATCTCCGAAATCGATGGCTAATGTAATCATTCCTACCTCAATATATCTTTATGGCAAATACATCACACACCGCTGAGCAATAGCCGCACATGACACATTTATCATGATTGACTTCAATCTGATCATGATTGAATGATAAAGCATTCTGCTGGCATTTTGCGATGCATTTCCGGCATTTTTCACACCAAAATTCTATATGCAAACTCCTTTTTTGTAAAGAAACTTTTTCTCTCAGCTTCTGCGGGATCTCCTGCTGACTGATTTTCCTTATATTCATTTCCAGTTCTTCTATGCTTCTCATTCCAATGGCAATGGAATCAATATCTTCATCATTGATCAGGAAATCAAGACAGGCATCATAATCATTGATGATATTCCCTCCACCTAGCGGTTTCATTGTATAAATTCCTTTTCCCATGCTCTTGGCATTGGAAATGGCCTCTTTCATTTCTTTACCTGTTCCGTCAATAATGCCGAGACCTTTCAGGTTATATATAGGTGATATGACATCAATCTCTTTCATAGCAGCAGCATAATTGACAACATTGACAGCATGCGTTGATACACCGACGGCTCTGATTCTTCCTTTTTCTTTTTCATTCAGATAGTAATCAAGCGCTTCTCGATGCCCTTTCATCGTCCACTCAGACTCCTGTTCATGGAGCATGAAAATATCAATGACATCTGTGTCAAGCTGCGTCATGGCCTGTTCAAGGCTTTTTATAGCCTGCTCTTTTGAGTAAGCATATGATTTTGTCGCTATGACCGGACGAATTCCCGTTTTTCTGATGGCGGTTCTGATGTATGGATAAGTCCCATATAATTCAGCTGTATCAAGAAAATTGATTCCTTCTGATAATGCTCGTTCTATAATAAATGAACCCTCTTCAATTGTCATATTACTTTGAAGGGGTCCTATTGTCAGTGTGCCGAAGCAGATTTTCGAAACAGTCAGGTCTGTACTGCCAAGTTTATTTTTCTTCATCTATTGCTTCTATATAACTTTTTACTAATTCTTCAATGATTTCATCTCTTTCTAACTGTCTGATGGCTTTTCTGGCGCCGTTATAGCTTGTAATATATGTCGGGTCGCCTGAAAGCAGATAACCGGCAATCTGGTTGACAGGATTATATCCTTTTTCTTTTAAGGCATTACTGACAACACTGATAATTTCTCTGGCTTTATCTTCTTTCTCAGACATTATATTGAAGTTAAGCGTTTCACCTTTCATTTAATATCCCCTCCGTCTTGTTCCTATATTACTATAGTATTATATTTTCAACGCAACTTCAATAAAAGTTATAAACTTTTATAGATCTTTTTGAAATACTCCTCCACTTTATTGCCGAATTTAAACGATAAGACAATTAAGGTCAATGAGATGACCGCAATGACGATCCACTGCCAAAGTACAAGTTTTATGACCCCTGCCCCGATGTAACTGGTGAGGAGAATCCCAGGACTCCTTCCGATGACCACAAGTAAAATGAATAATCCGAATTTGATTTTTGAGATTCCTGCAATCAGACACAGTGCATCATCAGGAAAAAACGGAAAAAGAAATACTGTCAGAAGAACAATGAAGCTCCTCCCGATAAAAGTATCTGCATATTTGTTATACATATCACTGCCGACAAGTCTGATGACTAGGGGCTTTCCATAAAACCTGGCCAGCCAGTAAGCAATGACAGACCCGGTAACAATTCCGATGGTACCATAAAGAAATCCTTCCCATACACCAAAAACAGCACCTCCGGCAAGGGTGGTGATATTACCGGGAATCGGAGCGATTATGACCTGAAGTGTCTGAATGAACAGAAAAATAAGAGGCGCCAGGATTCCATAGCTTTCCACATACTGCTGAAGCTGTTCCTGAGATGAGAAAACACCTTTCAGCCTGATAAAAAGACTCCTGCCATAAGGAGTTAAGAAAAAGATGAGCAGTAAAAGGCATATAATCCCTAAAATGATATATCTTCTTTTCTTGAGTTTCTCCTGTTTCAATTGTTCGTTTTCATTATCTGTCATCATTTTTCCCATTGTCATTTTCAATAGACTTCACCGGTCATATATCCTTTTTTATTCTTCGTTAAAATCACTTCATATATTTCATTCAATTGCAGATTTTCGTTTTCAATCACTACCGGGATATAATTTCTTGTATGACCTTTACTATATTTCCCGTCATGCTCCTCTGTCAATACCTCTGCTTTCTGACCAATGAACCTGTTCATGAATGAATGGGTCATCATTGCTGAAAGTTCAATCATTTTCCTGCTTCTGTCATCTTTGACGGCTGCACTTACCTGATCCTTCATGTCATATGCTTTTGTCCCTTTACGTCTCGAAAACTTGAAAACATGAACTTTCAGAAATCCGATGCTGCTGACAAACTCAAGACTTTTCAAAAAATCCTGTTCGGTTTCACCTGGGAACCCGACAATGATGTCTGTAGTGATGGCACTGTCTGTCCAATTAGAATAGATGAGATCTGCCGCTTTTCTGAAGTCGTCGGCAGTGTATTTCCTGTTCATTTCTTTTAAGGTTCTGTCACAGCCGGATTGTAATGACAGGTGGAACTGGTGACACAGTTTACCATACTTATTCACTTCGCTGATAAAGGACGGGGTAATGACAGTCGGTTCAAGTGAACTAAGCCTTATCCGGTCAATTTTCTCTATTTTGTTAAGCTCTCTGATGACATCAGTCAGTGTGCTTTCCTTCAGATCCGCACCATATGAGTCAAGATGAATTCCTGTCAGGACAACTTCTCTGACATCATTTTCTGAAAGGGATATGACTTCATTGATGATGTCTTCCAGTTCGCGGCTTCTGACAGGCCCTCTGACATACGGGATTATGCAGTATGAGCAGAAATTGACACATCCGTCCTGTATCTTAACATAAGCCCTTGTCCGCTCATCAGATTTTGTGATATGCATATTATCATAGAATCTCATTTTCATGATATCCCTGACACTGTCTTCCTGTGAAGAGATATAGCTTATGATCTCACTCTTTTCCATATTTCCGAGAACCAGATCCGCTCCTGTCTGTTTCTTTATTTCATCCGGGCTGTTCTGTGCCAGGCAACCTGTAACAATGACAAAGGAGTCACTGTTGAGGCTTTTTGCTTTTCTTGTCATCTGCTTCGATTTTTTAGCAGCCATTTCTGTCACAGTGCAGGTATTGATGATATAAATATCAGCGACATCTAAAAAGGATACTTGTTCATATCCTTTTTCTTGAAGCATCTGCTTCATTGAATTGCTTTCATACTGATTTACTTTGCATCCTAATGTGGCAACAGCAAATTTTTTCAATCCATTCTCCTCAATGCTGATTTGATTGTATTTCGCAGAAGCATGGTAATGGTCATCGGTCCGACACCTCCTGGAACAGGAGTGATGGCATATGCTTTTTCTTTCACATTATCAAAATCCACATCACCGGTGACAGAGCCGTCTTCCATTCTGTTGATACCGACATCAATGACTACCGCTCCTTCTTTCACCATGTCATCAGTGACAAAATGAGGAATCCCTATGGCTGCCACCAGAATATCCGCATTTTTGGCAATGCTTCTGATGTCAACTGTTCTGGAGTGACAGATAGTGACGGTGCCGTGTTCTCTTAACAGTAAAAATGAAACAGGTTTTCCTACTATATTGCTTCTTCCAAGAACAACACAGTTCTTTCCTTTTATGGAAACTCCTGAGAGTTTAATCAGTTCAATAATCCCAGCAGGGGTACATGGCAGATAGCAGTCAGCTCCTGTGACAAGTCTTCCTACACTGACCGGATTAAATCCATCTACATCTTTTAATGGACTGATGGTGTCCAGAATTCTGTTTTCATTAATATGCTTGGGAAGTGGTAGCTGCACAAGAATACCATCGACATTGTCATCTTCATTCAGATTGACAATCAGATCAACCAGTTCCTGCTCGGAAACACTTTCATCCAGCAGGTACTCATACGAATTGATCCCCACTCTCCCGCACATTTTTTTCTTTGTATTGACATAAATCTGTGAAGCGGGATTCTCTCCGACTAAAACCACGGCTAATCCTGGTGTGACTCCCTTTTCAATCATTTGACTGACTTGTTTTTTCATTTCGATTCTGTTCTGTTTTGCCAGTTCGCTTCCATCTAATATTATTGCTGCCATAATATCCCTCCTTCTCATGTATCCATTTTAATGGTTTTTAATCCTGTTGACAAGGTCAAACCTTTTATTCTCCGCGAGTACTGAGATTGCAAGCTTCCTGTTTGAAGGTTTATTGAACTGCATCAGCGCTCTCCTTACTCTTCTTTCCTTGTCTCCTTTTGGAACATACACTTTTTCCATAGTCACCGGATTGTAACCTGTATAATACATGCAGGTTGAAATCGTGCCTGGGGTGGGGTAGAAATCCTGAATCTGGTCAGGTACAAATCCCTGATTCATCAGAAATTCTGTCATATCGATGCAATCGCTGATTGTCTCACCCGGATGTCCGGTAATAAAATATGGCACCAGATACTGCTTTTTATTCAGCCGCTTATTGATTGCCTCATACTTTTCCTTGAATCTGATGTACTTGGAAATGTCCTGCTTACCCATCATGTCAAGTACTTTCGGACTGATATGCTCCGGTGCCACTTTCAGCTGTCCGCTGATGTGATGTTCACAGAGTTCATTCAAAAACTCATCATTATCCCGTAAAAGATAGTCATAGCGTATTCCTGATTTAACGAAAACCTTTTTGATTCCATTTATTTTCCTCAGTTCTCTAAGCAGTGTCAGATATTCATGATGAGAAATGGCAAGGTTCTGACAGACATCAGGATACATGCACTGTTTATCCCTGCACATGCCTTTGTTTTTGTTTATTTTACAGTAAGCATTCCTGAAATTGGCAGTCGGTCCTCCTACATCATTGATATATCCTTTAAACTGCTTGTCATGAGTCATCTCTCTTACTTCGTCAATTATGGACTTTGCGCTTCTTTTCTGTATGATTCTTCCCTGATGAAAGACAATGGAGCAGAAATGACAGCCGCCAAAGCAGCCCCGGTGACTGGTGACTGAAAATTTAACCTCTTCAATCGCCTTGATTCCACCATACGGTTCATACATGGGATGATAATTCCGTTCATATGGCAGACTATAGATATAGTCCATCTCCTCTTCCTTTAAAGGGAGGGCGGGCGGGTTACTGATTAAAAACCTGTCACCATGTGCCTGTACCAGAATATGTCCCCTGTAAGGGTCCTGTTCTTCATATTCCACTTTAAATGCAGTGGCAAAATCTCTTTTATTTTCCTTGACTTTTTCATAGGAGGCAATTACGATTGCTTCTTCAGGGTATTCTTTTCTGATGATGGCTGTCGATCTGATATGGTCAAGTCCTTTCCCCTCGTTAAGAGCATCTGCAATCTCAGCAACAGGAGTCTCCCCCATGCCATAAATCAGTATATCCGCTCTGGTATCAAAAAGAATAGACCGTCTGACACTGTCAGACCAGTAGTCATAATGAGCAAAGCGTCTCAATCCCGCTTCCACTCCTCCGATGACAATGGGAATATCCTTGAAGACCTGCTTGATCAGATTGCAGTAGACAATCAATGCCCTGTCAGGTTTCCTGTACAGGTCAGTATCCGGTGAGTAACGGTCTTCTTTTCGATGGCTTAGTGAAGCCGTATAATTGTTAACCATGGAATCAAGCACACCGGAGGAAACAAGCACTCCCAGTCTGGGTCTTCCCATGATACTGATACTCTCAGGATTCTTCCAGTCAGGTTGAGGGATGATACCCACTTTATATCCTTTATCTTCCAGTACTCTTGATATGATGGCATGACCAAAAGAAGGATGATCCACATAGGCATCACCCGTAATATACAGAAAGTCAAGCTGTTCCCAGCCTCTTTCCTTCATATCATTCATAGTAACCGGTAAAAAAGTCATTTATCCTACTTTATAATCACTTG
The DNA here is from genome assembly GCA_016938455.1 of Clostridia bacterium. Lineage (GTDB taxonomy): Bacteria > Bacillota > Clostridia > DUPQ01 > DUPQ01 > JAFGUQ01. The sequence continues at coordinate 2,395 of JAFGUQ010000293.1, read as the reverse complement.
GATTCTGCATCTGCATCTCAGCCCATTCATCTTTTGTCACAAGCACCTGTCTCGGTTTGCTTCCTTCAAAAGGACCGACGATTCCCCGTTCTTCCATCTGGTCAATAATCCTGGCAGCTCTGGCATAACCTACTTTGAACTTTCTCTGTACATAAGAGACAGAAGCACTGCCTGCATCAATAATCATATCCACTGCCTGTGCCAGATACTCATCTACTTCATTTGAAAGGGCATCATCTTTTCCGCTTCCGTCTTTGCTGTTGATTTCCTCTATGACATCCTGATCATAATTGGACTGTGTCTGTTCCTTGATATATGAGACAACTTTAAGCAGTTCCTGGTCACCGACAAATGCGCCTTGCACACGGACCGGTTTTGACATGCCGATCGGATGGAACAGCATATCTCCTTTTCCAAGCAGTTTCTCTGCACCTGCCATATCAAGGATTGTTCTTGAATCAATCTGTGAGACAACAGCAAATGATACTCTGGAAGGGATATTCGCTTTGATAAGACCTGTGATGACATTAACAGAAGGTCTCTGAGTGGCAATGATGAGATGCATACCTGCTGCTCTTGCAAGTTGTGCCAGCCTGCAGATGGAATCTTCCACTTCTCCCGGTGCTGATGCCATCAGATCAGCTAACTCATCGATGATGATCACGATATGCGGGAGCACCTGATGATCATCCATGTCTTTAACTCTGTCATTATATGAAGCAATGTCCCTTGCACCTACTTCCGAGAATTTGTCATATCGGCTGGTCATTTCAACCACTGCCCAGTTAAGGGCTCCAGCTGCTTTCTTGACATTATTGACAACTGGAATCAAAAGATGCGGAATTCCGTTATAGTTTCCAAGTTCCACTTTCTTCGGATCTATCATCAGCAGTTTGACTTCTTCCGGAGAAGCCTTGTATAAAATGCTGGTGATGATACAGTTGATGCAGACACTTTTACCTGAACCTGTCGCTCCGGCAATAAGCATGTGAGGCATTTTCCTTATGTCCGCCACCACAGGTTTCCCTCCGATATCCTTACCTATGGCAATGGAAACCGGACTGGTGCTCTGCTGGAATTCTTTAGATGCCAGAATTTCTTTTAATGAAACCACTGATTTTTCTTTGTTGGGAACTTCAATACCCACCACGGCTTTTCCTGGAATAGGCGCTTCGATTCTGACATCTCTTGATGCAAGATTAAGTGCGATATCATCAGCAAGGCTAGTAATGCGGCTTACCTTGACACCGACTTTAGGCTGCAGTTCATACCTGGTGACAGAAGGGCCTCTTGAAAAGTCAACCACTTTCGCCTCCACTCCGAAACTGAGAAGTGTTTCTTCCAGTTTTCTGGCTGTCTGCACTGAATTGTTGGTGGTGTTGCCTTCATATACAGAATCTTCCAGTAAGCTGAGCGGCGGTATCTTATATCCTGAGGCACTCGCCATGGGAGTCCCTTTTATCTCTTTTTCGACAGTCTTTGTCTGAATGACAGTTTCTTCAGGAGCATTCGCCTGTCTCAGCGGTTTGGCTCTTCTTCTGTCAATTTTTTCCTGAAGAGTTTCTTCATGAACCTCAGGTTCCATCTTTTTATTCTCCAGTGAAAAATCAATCTGTTTCTTATGCGGATTGATATCAATTTCCTGCTGCACATAGGCGTTGGCCTGTTTTTCCTGTTTTCTGTTTTTTCTTTTTTCCAGCTTTTCCTGGTCCGATATCTGATCTTCTAAAGGTCTGAAACTCTCTGCCATCCATTTGGCTATGCTGACAAATATTTTTTTAATATTGATGATGAAGTTTTTAAAGCTCCTGTTTGTAAAGAGAATAAGGTTGATCAGCGCCAGTGCAGAAGTGATGATATATGCACCTGCTATGCCAAATACTGCTCTGACCGGAGTAATGAATAGGCCTCCGAACAGTCCTCCTCCCGCAAGCGCCTTTCCATCAGTATAAAACTTGGCTATCACTTTGAAAAAAGAGATGTTCTGATAGAGACCCGGATTCCTGTCCAGGTAGACAATATGAAAAAAGCACGAAATAAGAAGCACCATCGCAATGAAATAGGATGATTTGTTTCTCAGTTTATCTGTCATGCCGGTAAAAATGAGATACAGTCCTAAGATGACGACTAAAAAAGGAATCAGCTTGTAAGTCCATCCGAACAGTCCTGACAAAAGACCTGATATGAAAACACCGAACATCCCGGTGGATACCTTGAAATAGATTCCAAAAAAAATCAGTACTCCCAAAGCCAGTACTAATATTCCTGATACCTCTTTCATTACAGCCTGATTTGTTTTTTTAATCTCAGTTTTACGCTTTTTAACGGTTTTTTTCTTTTGTGCCATATATGTTCTCCAAAACAGAAAATTTTATGAATATAATATAACATATTT
>JAFGUQ010000292.1 GCA_016938455.1 Clostridia bacterium | reverse complement strand
GATTGAGAATTTCCCTGAAGTAAAATCTCAACCGGATCAAAGTTACCACTGACCGAACAGAACTCGCCAAGCACATCAACAGCATACTTGTAATCAACCAGGTGATCTACATCATATATGTCAATCACTTGCTTAGGCAGATACTCAAGGATACTCTGTGTATTCCCGCAGATATGAAGTTTGGTATACACCTCTGCTTTTCTTATCTCATATAACAGTCTTTCCTGATATGGATAGACAAGTTCCTGATATAGCTCAGGTCCTATCAGGGATGCGGCAGCATCACCTACTCCAATCATATCAGCACCTGCTTTAATCTGCTCTTTGGCATAATAGATGGCGTTTTCAGTACATTTTTCCATCAGCTCTTTTGAGAATTCAGGTTCAGTGATGATGTCCATCATGAAAGAACTGATTCCTCTTAAGTCACAGGCTTCTGCAATCGGTCCTTCCACCCATCCGCAAACAGGGTATTCATCTCCTGCTTCTTTCTTAAAAAGTTCAACAGCTTGAACTCTGTCATAAGCTCTTTTACAGTTAAATAAGTTCTTTTCCTTTAGTTTTGAAATATCTGAATACTTTTCAATCAGATGTTTACCTTCATAGGGTACATCATCAAAGGGTATGATTACCTCTCCGCCGAACATCTCCACTTCCCTCATGGGATCGGAGACGACACATAGTAAGTCAATTCCGAAATGTTCAGATGTCTTTATATCTGCTTCGACCAGTTTTCTGTAATCACTGCAATAGACTGAATAGGGGATTCCAAGATATTTAGCTGAAAACTGCATGATGATATTGATGTTCGGAATATAGTCCACATCTTTTCCCATAATCCGATTGAAAACTCTTTCTTTTTTATTCATCACATTTCCTCCTGTCAGTTCATATTAATACACTGAGATGACTTATCTTCTATCAATATTATATACCTTTTAGATACAGAAAATTTTCGAAATTTAATCCATTTTTCTAGGTAATGAAATGCTAAGTTTTTCAGTAATTTCAAAGATCAAAGGCTAAAGGACTGATTATATGCATATAAATCAATGTGTTTATGTGCAGATACTTTACCTATATCCTTGACTATCTGCATATAAATCAATATAATTATATGCAGATACGGAGGTGTACTATGAGAAAATTTGACTATTCGTTTTTAAATAATGGCTTGCTGCCTGCTAAGTTGCTTAATCTAACTTCAAACATTTATTCGCTAAGAACGATGGCTGGAGTGAGAAAAGATGAATATGCAAAGGTATTTACCGAACTTGAAGCTGTTGCAAAAATCCAATCAGTCAAAAGCTCCAATGAAATTGAAGGAATTGTTACAAGTGACGATCGTATAGTAGCAATCGTAAACCAAAATAGCGCTCCACTAAATCATGCTGAATCCGAGATTGCCGGGTATAGAGATGCACTTGCTATTATCCATACAGGATATAGTTATTTAGAATTTCGCAAAACAGATATCCTTAGGTTGCATGATATGATGATGTCTCTTGCTGGAAATGAGTATGGTGGTAAATACAAAACCGACAACAATGTTATAATGGAAGTCAGCAAAGATGGAACCCGTAGTGTTCGTTTTCAACCGACTCCGGCATCTGAAACACCAAAGGCAATGGAGCAGCTTGAACTTGCCTATCAAGAAGCAAGAAGTGATGCGAATATTAACCAGCTTTTATTAATTCCCTGTGTCATTCTTGACTTTTTATGCATTCATCCTTTTAGAGATGGCAATGGAAGGATGTCGCGTTTACTCTCATTGCTTCTACTTTATAAGAACGATTTTGATGCAGGTAAATATATTTCATTTGAAGAACAAATAAGCAATTACAAAGCATATTACTATGAGACTTTACGTCTTTCTTCTATCGGCTGGGAAACTAACAAAAACGACTATCACCCCTTTATGGAAAACTTCCTGTCAACACTATATTTGTGTTATAAGGAACTGGATAAGCGGTTTGCCATAGTAAACGGCAAACGTATTACAAAGAAAGCTCGGATTGAAGCAACAATATTAAACAGTTTGACTCCCTTGTCAAAAGCAGAGATATGCAAAATACTTCCCGACGTAAGTCCAACAACAGTGGAAGCTGTTCTTGGTGTTATGATAAAAGATGGAAAAATAAAACGCATTGGCGAAGCAAGAGCTTCAAGATATATACGAAATTAATTACATAATTGAAGTATTTATTACACTAAAAACAGCCAGTGTTTCTTTATTAAAGTACTCCCCCGCAGTATCATACATAAAGCAGGGATTGCTACTCTTATATATTTTCAATTTTAGTCTAGTGAATCATACCGATAAATCGGTAATAGATGGTCACATCCACATGCTTTTCACCACCAACTATTTTGGATTCGCTTACTGTAATTTTGTCAATCAATTCACTGATCACATTCCGATCAAGTTTTTGAATATCTGCATAGTTCTTAATAATATTGAGCCATGTGAAGAAATCCATTTTAGTTTGCCAGTTGGTTTCCAGTTTATTTTTTTTGTTTTCAATCTGCTTTCCCAATTCAATCTGCTCTGCTTCGAATTCAGCAGAAAGCTTTTGAAAGCGGTTGTTTGTTATTCTTCCTGCAACAGAATCTTCATATAGGTGTTTCATAATACGGTCAAGCTCTTGATATCTGTCCTGAGTTCTTTTCAGCACTGTGCTCAAAGGTTGCATATGCGTTTCTTCCTGTTTGCTATTGCGGCTATTCAGCTTTTCCACAATACTCGACATATCCTCTTGCGCCAGTCTGGCATATCGTTGAATGTCGTTAACCACTACCTGTTCCAACGTATCCAACCTGATGTAGTGACAAGAACAAGCCTCTCGTCCGAATCGTCTGTAATGTCCGCATGTGTACTGTGGGATGCCATGACAATAGGCATATGACAGTGCATGTCCGCAGTCCTCACATTTAACAAACCCAGAAAATAAGAGGTCACTGAAAAAGTCTACTGTTTTAGAACAGTGGGCTTTTTACATGTAAAATGGTATAATAAAAGTATAATAAATCGCATG
>JAFGUQ010000291.1 GCA_016938455.1 Clostridia bacterium | reverse complement strand
AAGAATTAAATACAGTCGTCAATGAATTATATAATAATTACTACTCCATTGCTGAAAATATCAAAATGCTTTATAAAATGATGAATCAGCTTGACTTTGACGAAATAGAATTTGAATCAGTTAATGATCTGGTTAATGAAATTAATAAAATGAAGGGTAAATATGGTGAAACAAAAGAGGATGTCATCATTTTTCTTAACGAAATACAGGCAAAACTCGACTATATCAATAATTTTGAAAATATCCATAAAGAAAATATCAGAAAAATTCTTGATATGGAAAGGCAACTTGAAGAATTTCATATCAGACTGACGGATATTAGAAAGAAATATGCTGTTAAGCTTGAAAAGAGTATTGAAAAAGAACTTGCTGAACTGGAAATGAAAAATGCAAGATTTTCTATTCAGATAGACACAATCATTGAAAAAAACAGTCAGGGATTTAAAAAATTCAATTATGACGGCAACAATATCATCGAATTCTATATTTCCACCAATAAAGGAAGTAATCTGATGCCATTACGGAAAATTGCATCAGGAGGTGAGATGTCTAGAATCATGCTTTCACTGAAAACAATAATTGCTGACAAAGATAATATAGAAACAGTCATATTTGATGAAATCGATTCAGGAATCAGCGGAGAAACTGCTAAAGTCGCTTCAATCAAGCTCAACATGCTTTCAAATAGCAAACAGGTTATCTGCATCACGCACTCACCGCAGATTATTGCCAAGGCAAAACATCATTATGTCATTTCAAAAGAAGATCAAGATGAATTAACTACAGCAGATATTGTTTATCTGACATCAGGTGAACAACGGATTTTTGAACTTGCAAAAATAATCGACGGCAAGGAAGTGTCAAATGAAGGATTGCTTCATGCAAAAGAAATACTTAATTTGTAATTAATTCTTTTTTTTTGAACTTAAACCTTATATAATAGATTCAGGGATATATAGAAGGAGAAATAAATGCTTATTATTGATAAGAATAACTTGACGGCATCTGTTGAGGAAATTGTGAATTCAGTCAAGGTCTTTGATATTCACACTCATTTATATCCAGAAAGTTTCAAAGATCTCTTTCTCTATGGATTTGACGAGTTAGTGACTTATCATTATTTAATTGCTGAGGCATTAAGGGTGAAAGAAATACCATATACCGATTTTTTCGCATTGTCAAAAAAAGAAAAGGCTGATTTCATCTATGATACCCTTTTTGTTGAAAGAACACCAATTAGTGAATCGTGCATTGGCGTGCTGACAACATTGAATGAATTAGGACTTGATATAAACTGCAGAGAACTGGATGTTTTCAGAGAGCATTCCAAGAATTATTCCAGAAAAGAATATATAGACCTAATCTTTGAAAAAGCAAACATTAAAAAAGTGGTCATGACCAATGACCCATTTGACGATGATGAATATAACTTCTGGAAAAACAACGTTGAACTTGATGAACATTTTAACAGTTCCCTGAGACTTGATTATCTTCTGAATGACTTCAGGTCAGCCAGATATCTGCTGATAAAAATGGGTTACAATGTGACCACAAGCTTAATCGGACTTACTAAAAATGAAATCAAACGCTTTCTTGTGGATTGGATCAAGAAAACTAAATCGATCTATATGGCTGTATCGCTACCACCTGATTTCACCTTACCTGAAAATTCAACCAGGTCTATTTTAATTGAAGACTGTATTCTTGAGGTTTCATATGAAATGAATGTTCCTTTTGCCATGATGATCGGGGTAAAACGACAGACAAACCCTGAATTATCCATTGCAGGAGACAGTTTAGGAAAAGCTAATATTGAAACAATTGAATATTTATGCAAGAAATATAACAGGAATAAATTTATGGTAACCATGCTTTCCAGAGAGAATCAACATGAATTGACAGTACTTGCAAGAAAATACAGAAATCTTTTCATCTTCGGCTGCTGGTGGTTCTTGAATAACCCTACTTTGATCAAGGAAATCACAACCATCAGAATTGAGCTTCTCGGACTTTCTTTTATGCCGCAGCATTCTGATGCCAGAGTTCTTGACCAGCTGATTTATAAGTGGAAACATTCAAGACGTATCATTGCTGATGTTTTAATTGAAAAGTATGGTAAACTCTTGAATCTGGGATGGGTATTAACATATGAAAAGATACAAGAAGATGTGGAGAGATTATTCGGGAAAAATTTTGATGATTTTCTTTTAATGGAATTATAATGAAAAAATATGATCTGATTATCTTTGACGCTGATCGAACTTTATTTGATTTTGATAAAGCAGAAAAAAAAGCAATCCAGAGAATATGCCAGGATATTAGCATCACTTATTCTAATGAAATCCTTAAAGCCTATCAACATATCAATCATCAATTCTGGGTAGACTTTGAAAATGGACTGATTAATCAGGAAATCATAAAAACTGAACGTTTCAAAAAGTTTTTTGAATACATTAACTGCCATGATGACTATATTGAGTTTGGAGACCGCTACTTAGAGTATCTGTCAATGGGCAATTATTTATTAAAAGATGCCTACCATGTAGTTAAAAAACTTAGTAAGAATTATAAACTGGTTCTTTTGACAAACGGATTGTCTAAAGTTCAGTTTCCGAGATTTGAACATAGTACAATCAAGAAATTCTTTGAATTCATTATTGTTTCTGAAGATGTAGGGTTTCAGAAACCTGACAAGGAAATCTTTGATTTAGTCTTTGATAAATTGGATTTTCACGATTATGACAGGACACTTATGGTGGGAGACAGCCTGACTTCAGATATTAAAGGCGGAATTAATGCAAAAATTCATACTTGCTGGTATAATATAGATCATAGGGAAGCAAGCAAAGTGATACAACCAAATTATACAATTTACAAGATAAAGGATATTCTTGCTATACTAGGAGAATAAACATGATTACTTATGATATGGATGTGAATCAATATTTTGTATTAGTAGGTTTTATAAACATTATATTGTTTTTATCAATTTACTTTTACAACAAAAGAGAACAGAACAGTAAGCTTCAGTTATCGCTTGCTATTATTTATACGCTGATTCAGACAATTTACAGATTTTTCTTATATTACTTTAAAAGCATCGGTATTGTCGCTACTGTCTCAAAATTCAATCTGGCACATTTATATTATACGAGTATACCCTTTATGATTATCAGTCTTGTCGCCTGTTTTATCATGACATATTTCATTATGAAAATGGCTCAGAAAAACAGGGGTAATATCAACTATTTAGGGATATTACTCATTCTTATCGGATTCTATACCGGTGTGCTTTAGATTACTGAATCATTGACTTACAAAGAAAATATTAAGTAATAAAAAAAGACTTAATGTCTTTATGGTGCTCAATGTTTCGTTAAGGTGGCGTGCCTGAAGGGATTCGAACCCCCGACCTACGGATTAGAAGTCCGTTGCTCTATCCAGCTGAGCTACAGGCACATTGCCACATGGAGCGGGTGAAGGGAATCGGACCCTCACGACCAGCTTGGAAGGCTGGGGTTCTACCACTGAACTACACCCGCAAATGTATGTTGGCCTTTTGTATTATACACATTTGTGATTTTGTTGTCAATAAAGTATTTAACATATTTCCAACTTATTATATAATTGACAAAAGGAGAAATATAGTGCAGCACATTTTAGAAATTGATGAAATTAAAAAATACGATTTAGTTGTTTGCGGTGGAGGATTCACAGGAGTTGCATGTGCTTACTATGCAGCAAAATCTGGACTTAGTGTCGCTCTGGTTGAATCTAGAGGAGCACTTGGAGGCGTTGGGACCACTTGCAATGTCCCGTTTCTCTTAGGGGGGATTGATTATGAAAAAGACTCAGCCAAATACAGATTTGTTGTAGGCGGCCTGTTCAAGAAACTTTATTATGATTTAAGAAAAAGCGATGATTGTGTGAATGTATATGATATTGACAGGGAAAGAAATCCTCATGCCTGGTTCAGCGGACTGGCGAATGCTATTATATATAATGTGGAAAAAATGAAAATTCTGCTTGATTCATATATCAAGGAACAGAACATAGACCTGATGTATTTCACAAAAGTGATTGATGTTAAAAGAACTGACAGAATAGTTGATTATGTGGTATGTGCGAATAAAAGCGGAAATATTGTGCTGGAAGCATCATGTTTTGCTGACTGCACCGGTGATGGTGATATTGCCGCATTAGCCGGATGCGATTATGTCCTTGGCCGTGATGAAGATTCATTAATGGCTCCCGCTTCATTGATTATGACCGTTGACAATGTGGATACCGAGAAATACCTTGACTGCATTGTGAAAAACAACAGCCCTAGATTCAGGAAAAAAATTGAAGACTTGAGACAAAAAGGCATCTGGAATTTTCCTTATGATATTCTGATCAGTGCTGAACTTAAGAGAAAAAGACTGCATATGATCAACACCATCAGACAAGTCGGTATTGACGGAACCAACAATGATGATTTAACAGAAGGGATGATACAGGGAAGAAAAGAAAATATTGAACTTTTCAAAATTCTAAAAGAACACTTTGACGGTTTTGAAAATGCTGAGATTGAATCTGTTTCTGAAATGATTGGGATTAGAGAAACAAGGCGGATTATAGGTGACATCACGCTTACGCTTTCTGATTTGTTTGAGGGAAAGAAATATACGGATATCATCTCTCTTTCATCGTACTCATTTGATTTGCCTGATCCTAAAAAACCGAGTTATCAACCGCTACATGGAGATAAAAGAGTGATAAAAAACAACTATACAGAAATACCGTATCGCTGTCTTATCCCAAAAGGAATAAATAATCTGATATGTCCCGGACGCTCAATTAGTGTTGAAAGAGATGTACTTGGTCCTATAAGAGTGATGGGACCATGTATCGGTATGGGACAGGCTGCGGGACTGGCAAGCTCCATCCTGATTTCTTGTAGTGAAAAGAACTACCGCAAAGTGGATGAATCAGAACTACAGAATTTACTGAGAAAAAATGACTGCATCATCGATTCCGATGACATATGCATTATAGAGGAGACAATATGAAATTATCATTTTACGGAGCATGTCAAACAGTGACAGGTTCAAACTATCTTCTTGAAACAAATAAGATCAAGCTGCTGATAGATTGCGGTTTGTTTCAAGGCTCCAAAGCCATCAAAGCCATGAACTATAATGAGTTTGGCTATCGACCTGAAGAAATTGACTATCTGCTTTTAACACATGCTCATATCGATCATAGTGGCAGAATCCCTTTGTTATATAAAAAAGGTTTTACCGGAAGTGTTTTATGTACCAAAGCAACAAAAGGGCTATGTGAAATCATGCTTCCTGACTCAGCGCATATACAGGAAAGTAATGCTGAATACAAAAACCGTAAAAGAAAAAGAGCTGGAGAAGCATTGCTGGAACCTCTTTATACAATGGATGATGCTGTCAGCTGTCTCAATTCTTTTCAAGGGGTTCAATACAACACTGTAATTGAACTGTCGGATGAAATAAAGGTAAGATACAGAGATGCAGGGCATATTCTTGGTTCAGCATGTATTGAAGTCTGGGTTACAGAAAATGATAAGACCACAAAAATCATCTTTTCAGGTGACCTTGGCAAGAAAAACACCCCTATTATCAAAGACCCTTTTCAATTTGAAGAAACAGATTTTCTGATTATGGAATCAACTTATGGAAATAAATTTCACGAATTTCATGAAAACAGCACAGAAAAAATGTTTTATGAAATTGAACAGACTTTAAAAAATAAAGGCACTGTGATCATTCCCTCATTTGCAGTTGGCAGAACACAGGAAATGATTTATGCATTTAATAAGATTGAGAGCATAAAGGAAAAGTGGAATGCCATCAAGAAAGTTCCTGTTTATGTGGACAGCCCATTAGCTATTTCTGCTACTGAAGTATTTAAGCAAAACATGGATTCATTTGATGATGAAGCGAAAAAATACATACTTGAAGGAGATAATCCGCTTGAATTTGATAATCTGATTTACACCAGAACCACTGATGAATCAAAAGAAATCAATTTTAATGATTCCTCTAAAATCATAATTTCCTCAAGTGGAATGTGTGACGCAGGAAGAATTAAACATCATCTCAAACATAACCTGTGGAAAGAAAACAATACTGTTCTATTTGTCGGTTATCAGGCTGAGGGAACATTAGGGAGATTACTTGTTGATGGTGCAAAGCAAGTCAAGATTTTCGGTGAAACAATTGATGTCAGAGCAAAAATTGTCATGATTGACGGATTTTCAGGTCATGGTGACAGAACAGATTTAGACCAGTTTATTGAAAGCTTCAAGAAAAAACCGGAGAAAATTTTTCTGGTTCATGGAGAAATCGATCAGATTAATGGATTTTCACAACGAATTGATGAGAAATTTAAGATTCAGACTATCATTCCGGAACTAGGTCAGGAATTTTCCATCGGCAGTGAGAATCAGCTAAATAAGGTTGTAGGTACTGAAGGGAAAATAAGAATTAATCATGATGCCAGAATAACATTGATGAATTATGCCTCAAAACTGAAAGATAAAATGCATGACATGTCAGAAATTGTTTCTTATGATATTATTAATAAACTTGATGATGATTCAATTAAAAAAATCATCAGTCAGTATAAGAAAATTGACAATGAAGTGGATGATTTAGTAAAAATACTTGAAAGGACTTCTAATGAATAATGAAATTTATCTAGATAATGCTGCCTCCACAAAACCATATGATGAAGTAGTGGAGAGAATGACTGAAGTTCTGAAATATCATTACGGCAATGCTTCAAGTGTTCATAAGAAAGGCATTGAAGCAGGAAGAATCATAAAGAGTGCTGCTGTGACAATTGCAGGTATATTAAACTGTGATCCTAATGAAATCGTATTCACTTCAGGTGGAGCTGAATCAAATAATCTGGCAGTCAAAGGCGTTTATGAAGCGAATAAGGGAAGAGGCAGTCACATCATCACTTCTTCTTATGAGCATCCAACTGTGTTGAATGTTGTTAAGAATATGAGCCATAATGGAAACATGAATGATATTCTGCCGATCAACAGTGACAAAACAGCAGATTTAAATGAACTTAAAGATATGATAAAACAAAATACCATATTAGTCAGTCTCATGCATGTTAATAGTGAAACAGGAGCTATTGCCGATATTGAAATGGCATCAGAAATCACCAGAGAAAAAAATTCACTGACAATCTTTCATAGTGACAATGTTCAGGGCTTCTGTAAAATACCGGTTGATCTGTTTAAAATGCAAAATATTGACTTGATGAGTATCAGCGCTCATAAAATCAAAGGTCCAAAAGGTATCGGAGCACTGTATGTGAGAAAAAACACAAATATATGCTGCCTGATTGATGGTAACAGACATACAAACTCTTTAAGAGCCGGGACAATGAATACCCCTGCGATTGCAGGATTTGAAGTAGCTGCTGCCATGACACACCGGTTTATGAAAATAAACAGCGAAAAAGTCAGTCAATTAAAGAAGTATCTAATTGTGAATTTAATGAGTCAGATTGATGATGTTTTGATTAATTCACCAGAACAGTCCAGCCCTTATATTCTCAATGTCTCATTTAAAGGGATTAAGAGTGAGGTTCTACTGAATCATCTTTCGTCAAAAGAGATTTTTGTTTCAGCAGGAAGCGCCTGTTCATCTAAAAAGAATTCCTATAGTCATGTTCTTAAAGCGATGCATGTGCCGGATGATTATATTGGCGGAGCAATTAGAATAAGCTTCAATCAGGACAATACCCAAGAGGAAATTGACTGTCTGATAAAAGAAATAAAAGAAATAATACCTATCCTAAGAATGGTCAGGAGAAAATAATGGAAAAAATATTACTTGTTAAATATGGCGAAATTATGCTAAAAGGTTTGAATAGACCCTATTTCGAATCCCAATTAGTTAAAAATATTAAAAGGAGCCTGCAAAAAACGGGAGATTTCAATTTAATTAAAGCACATGGGCGAGTTTACGTGGAAATCATCAACAGCAGTTACAGCTATGAAGAAGTGGCCGAAAAGATAGCCCAGGTTTTTGGCGTTATTGCAGTTGCCGTAGCTTATAAAGTTAAAAGTGATCTTAAGGAAATTGAAAATTTGGCGGTGGAAGTAGCAAAAATGGCTTATCAGGACGGCTTCAGAACGTTCAAAGTGAGTACCAATAGAGCAGATAAGAATTTCAGACCAACCTCAAATGAAATATCAATTGCTGTAGGTGGTAAAATATTTCACTCTTTTGAAGATTTTCTTGTTGATGTAAGAAAACCTGAAGTTACCATAAAAATCGATATCAGGCTTGAATCTTATGTCTATTATCAGGAATACAAAGGAAATGGGGGTATGCCTGTCGGCAGTGCAGGAAAAGGCCTTCTTCTTCTTTCAGGTGGTATCGATTCTCCTGTAGCCGGATTCATGGCGTTGAAAAGAGGATTGAAAATTGAGACATGCTATTTCCATTCTCATCCATATACTACAGAACAGGCTAAAGAGAAAGTGATAGAGCTTGCCAGAAAACTGTCAATGTATAATGGGGGAATGAGACTTCATATTGTCAATTTCACTGATACACAGCTTGAAATTTATCAGAAATGCCCTCATGCTCAACTGACAATCATCATGAGAAGAGTGATGATGAAAATTGCTGAACAAATCGCATATATAGTGAATGGACAGGCCTTGATAACGGGAGAATCACTTGGACAGGTGGCATCACAGACTATTGAAAGCCTTCATGTCACTAATCGTGCAGTAGACATGCTGGTACTGAGACCATTAATAGGAATGGACAAGATTGATGTCATAAAAATAGCTGAGAGCATAGATACCTATGAAACATCGATATTGCCTTATGAAGACTGTTGTACCATTTTTGTAGCGAAACATCCAGAAACTAAACCACGATTAGAAAATATATTGAAATCGGAAGAAAGTATTGATATCGATGCGATGGTTAAAAAATGCATGAGTGATTATGAAACGGTGGATATTTAAATGGAAATCGGGAAACTCTCAAATAAAGTATTGAATGATATTGTGATCAATACTTTGAAACCAAAAAGAGGTGAAGTGATATTAAGACCGGCAATTGGAGAAGACTGCACTGCATTTTCACTTGAAGAAGATGTATGTGTCATGTCAACTGATCCCATTACTGGAGCTACTCTGAACCTTGGTAAAATTGCTGTCAATATTGCAGTTAATGATATAGCTTCTTGCGGTGCAGAACCATTCGGAATCATGATTACCATTCTGATTCCTCCTGATGGCGAAATAGAACAGCTGAAACAAATCATGAATGATATTAATCAAACGTGTGATTCTCTTAATATAGACATTCTTGGTGGGCATACGGAAGTCACTGATGCAGTGACAAGATTTGTCATAACAGCCACATCAGTCGGAAGAGTGAAAAGAGAGAAACTAGTTATGACTAAGAATGCGAAAGCCGGTGACTGCATTTTAATGACAAAGTATGTAGGCATGGAAGGCACTTCCATTATCATTAACGAAAAGAGAAAGCTGATTGAATCTTTTTTAACAGAAGATGAAATTAAAATGGGAAACAGCTTTATAGATGAATTGAGTGTGGTGAAAGAGGGGACTGCTGCTTCAAAAATTGGTGTGAACAGCATGCATGACATAACTGAAGGAGGAATCCTTGGAGCTATCTGGGAATTATGTCATTCAAGCCAATTGGGTGCTTTGGTATTCGAAGATAAAATTCCTGTCAGGGAAGTGACAAGAAAAGTATGCATGTATTTCAATTTGAATCCGTTAAAACTGATTTCTTCAGGAAGCATGCTGATTACATGCGATAAGAAACATAAAGATCTTCTTATTACTACTCTTCTTAATGAGGGAATCAATTGCCAGATGATTGGAACATTATCGGAAAAGAAAGATATTCTGCTGTATAACAAAAATAAGGTGACCACTATTATGGAACCTGAATCAGATGAATTGTATAAGGTGATTAAATGAAAAGAAAAGAAAGATTCAAGTCGATACTGTCCTCGCTTATGTATGCAGGAATCTATTTTGCCATGCAGATTGTCATCTCATTGAAAATTTACTCTTTTATTATTATAAAAGCAGTTTTCGAGAATGGGGATATGATGTCTGGTGATTATACAAGTATTTATAACAGCCTGTTCAGTCAGGTGCTGACGTATACCATCCCTGTTTTAATTGTGTCAGCTGTTATTTCATCCATTATTTCATTTGGACTTTTCAGCTTTAAGAATCCCCATATGATTGATAGCCTGAAGATGAGATCATTTAACTGGAAATTCTCTGTTATTGCGGTTTTACTCGTAGTTCCTGTAATCGGTCTTTCTAATTTTATTGTTGACATTGTTCTTTATTTTTTTCCAGAATCTATTGAAGCATATGAAAGTACAATCACTACACTTATGGAAGGGACGCCTGTCATTTTGCTGATAATCGGCATTGGAATTATTGCTCCGATTGTTGAAGAGCTTATTTTCAGAGGTTTCATTTTCAAGAGACTGAAGGACTCTTTCCCTGTATGGGCAGCTATTTTGATTCAGGCACTGTTTTTTGCGGTAGTTCATGGTAATCTGGTTCAGATGTCTTATGCTTTTGCTGTGGGACTGATTCTTGGAATCATTGTTTATAAGAGCAACAGTCTATATCCTGCAATCATTCTCCATATTATCAATAATTCAGTATCGACTGTTTCAGATATGTATTTTAACAATATTCTATACTATATATTACCTTTGATAGCTGTGGCAGCGGTCATTTTCATTGCAGTAAATAAAAAACAGTTTTTGTTTACAAAACAATGAGTATATGGTAAAATATCATTCGTGCTTTTATAAGGACGGTCCTCTGCAGATTTAAAATGACTGCATGAACGTTAAATGGAAGGAGGAGAAAAAAATGGATATATTAAAGACAATTGAGCAAGAACAAATCAGAACTGATCTTCCAAAACTTGAAATTGGAGACTTTGTTAAAGTCAGCCTTAAAGTAAAAGAAGGTACCAGAGAAAGACTTCAGGTTTTTGAAGGTACTGTTATAGCTATGAAAGGATCTGGAATTACAGAGACTTTCACAGTAAGAAGAGTGTCATACGGAGTAGGCGTCGAAAAAGTTCTACCGGTAAATTCACCTAAAATTGCTACAATCGAGGTTGTCAGAAAAGGGCAAGTCAGAAGAGCTAAACTCTACTTCTTAAGAAAAAGAGTTGGTAAGGCCGCAAGAATTAAAGAGAAAATCATTTCTAAATAATAAAAGGGGCTTACATGCCCCTTTATTATTATTACTATCAAGGGAGAAATAATGTCAGTAAAAAGTTTTATAAAAGAACTCTTGCAATGGGTAGAAGCAATTGTGATTGCAATTGTCATTGCACTTTTAATCAGAGGCTTAATCTTTGAGCCTGTCATCATTGATGGAAGTTCAATGAATAATACTTTATATAATAAAGACAGAGTGATTTTAAACAAAATTGGAATGGCATTTAAAGATATAGAAGTAGGAGACATTATCGTTCTTGAAGTTCAACCGCCGACATATAATGTTTTGAAATTTCTGAATAATTATGAATGGGCAAAAAAACTCTTGCCGACCATCACAGGTGTTGATTATATCAAAAGAGTAGTTGCTGTTGAAGGAGATACAGTAGAAATAAAAAATGGTTATCTCTATATCAATGGGATTAAGCAGAACGAAGAATATATCAAGGAAGATCAGTCAACCAAACCTCAATTTTTGGAATATCCTTATGTGGTACCGGCAGGAGAATATTTTGTCATGGGCGACAACAGACTTCACAGTACCGACAGCAGGGAATTCGGATCTATAACTAAATCAAGAATTTTAGGCAGGGTTAATTTCAGAATTTGGCCTCTCAATAGTTTCGGAAAAATAGATTAGGAGAAAAATGAATATTCAGTGGTATCCCGGTCATATGGCCAAAACCAAAAAACTTTTACTGGAAAACATTAAAATAGTTGATATTATAATTGAATTGTTAGATGCGAGAGTGCCTTTTTCAAGCCAGAATCCTGAGTTT
>JAFGUQ010000290.1 GCA_016938455.1 Clostridia bacterium | reverse complement strand
CATACATGGCCTGTTCAAAATGAAAATGAGTCGGTGAAGCAATCACGATGATATCTGCCTCTTTTTCTCCATCAACCATTTTATGAAAATCATCATAAATATTGAGGTCATACAGGTCTCTTGCTTCATAAAGACGCTCATTGCTTTTATCCATGCAGGCAATGACTTCAAAGTTTGCATGCTCAGATGGAGCCTGTATATGCCTGGAAAATCCAACTCTTCCCGATCCTGCTACTGCCAATTTCAGCTTTTTCATAGAATCACCCTTTTTTGTTTTATTATATCAAAAAAAATCATTACATTGACAACAATTTGCGAAATCATTATAATTGATTATGGGCATATGCCAAAAATCAGTTTGTAAGGAGAAGATTCATGAAAACAGATATTTTAGTAATTGGTGGAAGCGCAGCTGGACTTGTATCAGCCATGACTGCAAAATCCGGATATCCTGAAAAAGAGGTCACTATCATAAGAAAAGAAGAAATAGTGATGATTCCCTGCGGAATTCCATATATTTTCGGTTCTGTGAAAACTAGTGAAAAAAACATATTAACTGATGCTGGTTTGAAGAGTATGGGAGTCAATATTATTATTGATGAAGTGATTGACATAAATAAAGAGAACAAAACCTGCAAAACAAAAAAAGGAGATCTGATTGAGTATGACAAACTGATCATCACTACCGGGTCTCAACCTGTCATACCTGGCTGGCTACATGGGAAATTACTGAAAAATGTTTTTGTCATTCCAAAGGAGAAGGATTATCTTGATGATTTTCACAAGAAACTTGAAAACTTAAACAATATAGTGACAGTAGGTGCCGGGTTTATTGGTCTTGAAGTCTCGGATGAATTGAATAAAATTGGTAAAAAAGTGACTTTAGTTGAAATTCTTCCAAGAGTACTTGGTCTTGCTTTTGATGAGGAATTTGCTACTGAAGCAGAACTGCTGTTAAATGAACGAGGTGTCAAAATAAATACAGGTGCGGGTATCAAGGAGATTCTCGGGAAAGATAAAGTGGAAGGGGTACTTCTTAACAGTGGTGAAATCATTGAAGCGGACGCAGTTATCTTGTCTCTTGGTTATGTACCGAATGTTGAGCTGGCAAAAAAAGCAGGGCTTAAATTAAATGAGTTTGGATTTATTGAAGTTGATCAGTATCGAAGAACAAGTGTAAAGGATATTTTTGCAGCAGGTGACTGTTCAGAAAAAAGAGATTTTTCAACAGGAAAATTAAGTAAGACCATGCTGGCATCAACTGCTTGTGCAGAAGCAAGAGTAGCGGCAATGAACCTATATAAACTGTCCACTGTCAAAACGTTCAGAGGAACTATCGGGATATATTTCACAGCCATTGGAAATACTGCGTTTGGTGTGGCGGGACTAAATGAAGCTGCTGCTTCTGCAGAGGGATTTGACATTGTCACTGGAAGCTTCACAGGGATAGACAGACATCCCGGAAAACTTGATGATGCTCATAAACAAACCGTTAAGCTGATTGTTTCCAAAGAAAACGGGTTGATTCTCGGAGGCGAAGTATTGGGAGGCAAGAGTGCAGGAGAATTAACTAATGTGATCGGATTCATGATTCAGAATAACATGACAGTCAATGATGTTATTGTTTCTCAAATCGGAACACATCCGATGCTGACTGCATCACCTGCAGGTTATCCTCTGATTAAAGCAGCAGAGATGGTTGCTAAAAAACTTAAAAGCTGATAATCATTTAGAATTATAGTAAGGTGTTAAGAAACACCTTACTATTTAAGCAATTATGAGAAAATTTTGCTAAAATGCTTAAATATTAAGCAATAATTGGCAAAAAGGCAACTATTTTTAGCAAAAACGACTAAAAAGTATTTGACTACAATAAAATTTCAGTTATAATACTTATAAGTAGAATAGTAGTATGGTAGGTACAGGTTAATAAAAAAACAAAAATGTTTGAGGGATACCCTTTTATATTAGTTATTCTGCTATATAAAAGGGTTTGTTTTATTTACCGGACCTAAAGAAGGAGGATGTTATGTTTGGAATTAGTGATTTTGGGATTTGGCTAGTTTATCTTCTTTGTATCGCAAGTGCACTCTTGTGTTTGATCTATGGGATCATCAACTGGAATAAAGGCGGAAATGATGAAAATGAACTAAAAAAAGATGCTATGTGGGAAGCAGAAGATTCAAAAATTGAAGAAAATATTTAAAGGGGGGGATTTGTTTTGACAGTTCAGATTATAGTAATAGTAGTTTATCTTGCCATTGTGGGATATCTGGGATTTTTAGGATTTAAACACACTAAAAACTCAAGCGACTATCTTATCGGAGGAAGAAAAATTCATCCGATGGTTATGGCACTATCATATGGAGCGACTTTCATCAGCACATCAGCGATTGTCGGATTTGGCGGAGTAGCAGCACAATTCGGTATGAGCCTGTTATGGCTGACATTTTTAAATATTTTCTTTGGAATATTTATCGCATTTGTTTTCTTTGGTAAAAGAACAAGAAGAATGGGGCATAATATCAATGCACACACTTTTTCTGAGTTCGTAGGAAAAAGATATAAATCAAAATTTATTCAGAAGTTTTCAGCATTGGTCATTTTTGTTTTCATGCCGTTATACACAGCTGCAGTCATGATCGGAGCATCAAAGTTTATCGAAACTCAGTTGAATATAAACTACGATGTGTCTTTATTCGCATTTTCTCTGATTATTGCTATTTATGTATTTTTTGGAGGATTAAAAGGAGTAATGTACTCAGATGCTTTCCAAGGTACATTGATGTTTGTCGGAATGCTGATTCTGTTAGTGTCAGTATATAGCGGTTTAGGTGGATTGACAGCTGCACATGAAAAGCTCGGAGCATTATTTGCTAATCCGGATGCGGCAGGAATGGCTATGGCCCCTCCAGGATTTGTGGGATGGTTGAATATGCCAGCAAGCGGTTCCATTGCAGCATGGGTAGTCATATCATCTGTCGTCATGGGTGTTGGTATCGGAGTACTGGCACAACCGCAGCTGGTCGTTCGCTTCATGACTGTCAAAAGTGACAGAGAACTTAACAGAGCAGTTCCTATCGGCGGATTATTCATTCTGATGATGACCGGAGTTGCTTTTATTGTAGGACCACTTTCTAACGTGTATTTCTTTGAGAAGTTTGGAATGACAGCAATGGCTTATGCAAAATCAATTGGATCAGGGTCAGAAGCGATTATTCCTGCATTTCTAAATAATTTCATGCCATCATGGTTTTCAACAGTATTTCTTGTTGTCATTATAGCAGCGGGAATGTCAACTATCAGTTCACAGTTTCATGCTATTGGAACAGCAGTTGGAAGAGATCTGTTTTACTCCAGGAAAAAAGGTGAAAAGCAGAACATGCTTTTATCGAGAGTGGGTATGCTTGTTGCCATCATTGTCACCATTTTACTTGCTTATGTGCTTCCTTCTATCTGGAATGACTCTATTGCCATCGCAACTGGTTTATTCTTCGGTATCTGCGCTGCATCGTTCTTACCATTGTATGTCGGTGCTTTGTATTTCAGGAATATAAGCAAGAAAGCGGCTATCTGGGGAATGATGTCTGGATTTACCTCCAGCATGCTCTGGATGATGTTTGTACACAGTAAAGAGTCAGCAGTTCTTAAAATTTGTGATTTAATATTTGGCAAGACAACCATTGCTCCAGCGGGAACGATTGTATCCTATATTGATCCGATTGTCATATCTCTATCGCTGTCCATTGTTGTCACTGTTGTGGCTTCCTTGATTACAAAGAGTAAGTTTGAAAAAGAACATATTGATGAGTGTTTTGAAGGTGTTGGAAAATAACAGCTTAATTACCATTGAAAGCCTGGTCATTCACCAGGCTTTTTTAATGTACATTTTAATGATAAAATAGAATGATACTTGAGCAGAGAGGTAATCATGATTAATCAAATTTTTAAGAAGCAGACAGAGTTTTTTCATAGTGATCAAACAAAGAGCTATGATTTCAGAATGACTCAGCTTAATAAGCTGTATCAGATCATCAGGAAAAATGAAAGAGACATTTTAAAAGCATTGAATGATGACCTTGGTAAACCTGAGTTTGAAGGATATGCGACAGAGGTGGGATTTACTCTTGACTCCATTAAATATTTTATTAATAATCTGAAAAAATGGATGAGAGATGAAAAAGTGAAAACTCCGATTCATCAGCATATCAGCAGAAGCTTCATCCGACATGAACCTCTTGGGACCGTATTGATTATCGGACCATATAATTATCCTTTTCAGTTGATTATTGAACCGCTTGCAGGTGCGATATGTGCAGGAAATACCTGCTTATTAAAACCGTCAGAACATGCTTCACATACTGAAAAAGTCATTGAAAAAATCATTAATGAGACATTTGATGAAAACTATATCCATGTAGTAACCGGGGGAGTAGAAACAACAACAGAGTTATTGAATCTCAATGTGAATTATATCTTTTTCACTGGAAGTGAAAGAGTGGGTAGAATTGTTCTTGAAGCGGCAGCAAAGAAACTGATTCCTGTCACTTTAGAACTTGGCGGGAAAAGCCCTGCCATTATTGATGAAACAGCGAATCTGCAGGTGGCTGCCAGAAGAATTGTCTGGGGAAAATTCATTAATACAGGGCAAACCTGTATTGCCCCTGATTATCTTTATGTTCATAAAAATGTGAAAGAAAAGTTTTTACAATTGATTTCACAAACCATAACACAGTTTTACGGTGCGAATATACAAGAGAACACAGATTATGGAAGAATCATCAATCAAAGGCATTTTGACAGGATTGTTTCTATGATTGATGAAGATAAAGTATATAAAGGCGGAAAGACTGACAGAGCGACACGATATATTGAACCTACAGTGATGATAGATGTTACCTGGGAGGATAAGGTGATGAAAGAAGAAATTTTCGGTCCTTTACTTCCTGTTCTGGACTATGAAAATATTGATGAAGTCATCTGGTTATTAAAAAACAAACCAAAACCATTGGCATTGTATATATTCAGCGAAAAAAGGGCAACGCAAAAAAAGGTGCTTGATCAACTGTCTTATGGAGGAGGCTGCATCAATGACACGATCTCACATGTTGCTTCTCCGTATATCCCTTTTGGTGGCGCAGGGAATTCAGGTGTTGGATTTTATCATGGGAAGTACAGCTTTGAAATATTTTCCAATAAAAAGAGTATTTTAAAGAAAACAACCGGAATTGATCCTGACTTTGCGTATCCGCCATATAAGAATAAGCTAAAGCTGATCAAGAAGATTATGAAGTAACCGACCATAAAATCATGAGGGTATGGGGTCATGATATGATATAATTACTATATTGGTAAATCAAAAGACAGAGGTGAAGGAATAATTGTACAAGTTTGTCAAATCAACCTATTTTGAGAATAAGAGTTTTTTCATGACTCAACTGGAGCTCATCAATAACTGTTATGATGATTATTTGGATGAGTATATTCTGAAATCACAGTTCTATTCTATTTTTCTTAACGAAAATCACATCGGATATTTTACTGTGATAGACGAAAATATTCTGACTCAGTTCTTTGTTCCTCCATCACTGCTGATGTATTCACAGGATATATTCTCTAAAGTAATTGAAGACTTCAACATAAGAATGATGATTGTCGCTTCATTTGATGAAAGCAACATGGTCAGGTGCCTTGATGAGCATACAAGAATTGAAATGCATTCCTATTACTTTAAAAAGAATATCATCCCTGTCAGAAAACCTGAATTCGAGAAAAAGCATTTAAAACCTGCAACAAAAAATGATCTTGACGATATCGGACGTTATACAGAAGAATTTATAGATAATCATGAAAAAAGAGTTATTAAAAACCAGTTATATACCTTACGGGACAGTAAAGGTGAGTTTATTGGATTAGGTGTCTTGATCAAACATACCTTGAACAGTAAAACATGCAGCATAGGAGCTTTCTGCAGAGAAGAATACAGAAATAAAGGAGCAGGGAGAAGCATTATTATCCACCTTAACGAAATCTGTGAGGAAAATGGGCTGATTGCAAGACCCGCCTGCTGGTATTACAATATTATCTGCAAAAAAATGCTGGAAAGTGCTGGATTTGTTGCTGATTCAAGAGTAATTAAGTTTTTTTTCAAAGATGACGATGAGAAATGAGAATATAATCTACAGTCTAATACTGGACTATGCCAGAAATGATGAGAGAATCAGAGCTGTTGAACTAAACGGATCAAGAGCAAATAAGAATGCGAAAAAAGATATTTTCAGAGACTTTGATATTATCTACTATGTCACTGATGTGAAACATTTTACTGATGATCGAAGTTTCATAGCCTATTTTGGTAACCTTGTCATCATGCAGTGTGCAGAGGACCAATCTGATTTTACTGCTGATGACAGTCCATATTTTCATTATCTCATGCAGTTTGATGACGGAAACAGAATCGACCTCACTTTTTATGATGTCACAAAAGCAGGGCAAAAGCAAAGAGAAAGCTTAAGTATCATTTTACTGGACAAAGACAATATTCTTGATAAAAATCATATCTCTGATGAGCGGGACTATTTCCCGAAAAAACCTTCAAGGGAAGAATTTCATTACTGTACCAATGAGTTCTGGTGGGTAAGTATCTATGTAGCAAAGGGAATCTGCCGAAAGGAAGAAATCTACGCAAAGACATTGCTTGATCAATATGTCAGAGCAGCACTTGTGGAAATGCTGGAGTGGTATATCGGTACATTGACTTCGTTCAGCGAAAGCCCGGGAAAACTTGGAAAGAACTATGAAAGACTGCTTGGGAAAGAGCTGTATCAGAAGTATCTTGATACTTATTGCGGAAGTGACCTGAAGGAAATATGGGATAGCTTATTCTTAATGTGTGAATTGTTTCGGAAGTTTTCTAAAGCTGTCGCTGATAGTTTTAGCTTTATATACCCTGATGGATATGACAGAAATGTGACTGACTATCTCGCTCGTCTGAAAAATCTTCCGGATAATCCGACAGATATTTAAGGGCTTTTGTAAAATTAAGGTTAAGAAAACGTCTTTTTGCTATTGTTTCATTGTAAATCCGGGTATCATTAAAATATTATTGTTGAAAGGTAATTTATGAAAAAGAAAGTAGCATTTATTTGCATTCATAATTCATGCAGAAGTCAGATGGCAGAAGGGTACATGAAAAAGTTCGGCAGCGATGTTGCAGAGGCGTATTCTGCAGGGACAGAAACTTATCATGAAGTAAAACAAAAAGCAGTCGAGGCTATGAAACTTGATGGCATTGACATCTCCATGCAATATCCGAAGCTTCTTGCAGATATCCCTGGAAAATTAGATATTCTCATTACAATGGGATGTGGTGTGACCTGCCCGCAGGTTCCATGCGATTACCGGGCTGACTGGGGACTGGAAGATCCTTCCGGAGGACCAATTGAAGATTTCATAAAGACCAGAGAATTGATAAGGGAAAGAATTCTCGGACTGATAGAAGATATTAAAAATGACAATTTAGAGTATATGAAAGAAACAGGTACCATCCACCTTGCTCTCTGATTTAAAGATGACACCTTCAGCAGTTAGTAAATCTGTCTGTTCTTTTTTAAAAGCGGTATCAGGAAGTTCACCGCTGCTTTTAATCACTCTATGCCATGGGATATCAAGACCTGAAGGAAGATTAAACATCGCCTGACCTACTCTTCTTGCATAATGCGGTGAACCAAGAAGACTGGCAATCTGCCCATAGGACATAACCTTCCCTGAAGGTATTTTATTTACTATCTGATAGACTTCCTCAAAAAAATTATATTTGCTCATACCATTACTTTACCACAGTTTTTGTGTATAATAAATATAAGAAATTTATGGAGAAGAATCATGAAAAAATTATATGAATATACTTTTGGTGAAGAACTGGCAAATACAGTAACTCATGGTGTCATGGCAATTCTAGTGCTTTTTTCTATGCCGTTTGCTATATTATATGTCAATGCGAGAGGGAGCCTGATTGATGCCATTGGAGTATCAATCTTCATGATATCCATTTTTTTAATGCTGTTATCCTCAACCTTATTTCATTCCATGGAAAAAGATTCTGAGCAGAAGCGGATTTTCAAGATATTTGATCATATTTTCATTTATGTAGCCATTGCAGGAAGTTATACTGCTGTTGCATTGACTGTCATCGGAGGATGGCAGGGTATCGTGATTACCTGTATTCAGTGGACTATGGTCATCGCAGGTATACTGCAGAAAGTGCTGCTTAACCGAAAGAATCCGAAATCTTCAGTTGGTGTTTATCTGATCATGGGCTGGACACTTCTGGCGTTCTTCCCGCTTTTTATAAAACAGGCTACTTTTGGTATTTTCCTTTTTATTCTGCTTGGTGGTATCTTTTATTCAGTCGGGGCAATCATCTATGCTAAAAAAGCATTCAAATATTACCATATGGTATGGCATATTTTCGTAAACCTTGGTGCTCTGATGCATTTTATAGGGTTGGTTTTTTTCTTGGAATAATAAAAATTTACAACCGGAGGAACTATGAAAGAATATAAATCCAATATGACTTTAATGGAAACTGAAATCGCCATTAAACAGACAAAGGACTTCTTTGAAAGGGCGTTAGCCAGTCAATTGCAACTGACCAGAGTGTCAGCTCCGCTGTTTGTGCTTCCGAATACAGGTCTGAATGACAATCTGAATGGTTATGAAAGACCGGTCAGCTTTGATATAAGGCAGATTGGAGAAAATGCGGAAATCGTCCATTCACTTGCAAAATGGAAAAGACATGCCTTGTACCGGTATAAAGTTGAAAACGGAAAAGGAATCTATACAGACATGAATGCCATTAGACGGGATGAGGAAATGGATGAGATTCACTCTTTATATGTTGACCAGTGGGACTGGGAGAAAGTAATCAGCAAAGAAGACAGAAATATGGAGTTTCTGAAAGACACTGTCCGGAAAATTTATGAAGCCCTGAAAGACACTGAAAAGTATCTTGATAAGCTATATCCTTTTCTTGAAAAAGTGCTGCCTGATGAAATAACCTTTATCACGACCCAACAATTAGAAGACATGTTTCCAACATTAAAACCATCTGAACGGGAAAATGAAATCATCAAAAAATATGGTGCTGTTTTCATCATGAAAATTGGAGGCTTGTTAAAATCAGGGAATATACATGACGGGAGAGCTCCTGACTATGATGACTGGGAGCTAAACGGAGATATAGTCGTCTACAATCCTGTACTGGACAAGGCTTTTGAGCTGTCTTCAATGGGAATCAGAGTGGATGAAAAATCGTTGAAACATCAGCTGGAAAAAGCGAATTGCACAGACAGAGAAGTCCTTTCATATCATAAAATGATTTTGGATAAAATATTACCGTACTCTATCGGTGGAGGTATAGGACAATCAAGAATGTGTATGCTCTTTTTGAGAAAAGCTCATATTGGAGAGGTACAGGCAAGTGTCTGGCCTGAATATATGATTAAAGATTGCCTTCAGGAAGGAATTGACCTGCTTTAATGACTGACTATGATTTTTATAATGAAAAATGGTATAAAGAGAAACATAAGGCAGAAATAACGGCATACTACTATAAAGACTGGAATGGTTATCAAATGCAAAGCCATTTTCATGAAGCGATTGAAATCATGTATGTCATCAAAGGAGAAAGCCGGATTATCTGTCGTGATGATGATTTAAAACTGAAGACTGGTGATTTCATATTCATCAATTCAAGTATTCCTCATCATATCAATATGCATAAGCAGGAACAATGCCGCATGATAAACCTGGAATTCATTTTCAATAAATGTCAGCAGGATTATCCATGCCTTGGAGAGTCACTTGGCAAGGAATTTCTTAGAAGTAAGCTTTTTACAGATAAAAAGGCATATATTCTGCTCCATGACAGTGAAAATATTTTCACAGATATTCTCAGTCTGATTTGTGAACTAAAAAGCTATGACAGGTATGAGCCGATAGTCATGTTGAATTTTGCAGTGTTAATGTTAAAACTCCAAAGACAGTATGAGAAAGTATTCAACATCAAACATAACAGTATTATCTATATAAATAAAGCCAAAGAGTTCATTGCCAGAAATTACGAAAAAGACATTAAAATAATCGACATTGCTGCAGAAAGCGGAATTCATTTATCCTACCTGCAAAGACTTTTCAAAAAACATGAAAACTCAACAATTACAGAATATATAAATAAAACAAGAATTGAAAAAGCAACATTCTTATTAACGACCACAGACTTGCGTTTAAGTGATATCTGTCTTTATGTTGGAATCAACAGCAGACAGTATTTCTCTAATCTGTTCAAGAAGACTCACAATATTTCGCCGGGTGAATACCGTAAAAATATTTCTAAACCAGATAAAATATCATAATATTACAACATTTTTATATAAATTTTACTTTTGGTGACATCAGTTCAGTAAAGATGGAATATAATGATACTATAATAAGAAATGAGGTATCTTTATGACATTCAAAGTAGCCTTTATTGGTGCGGGTAGTATTGGATTCACTAGACAGATTCTGAAGGATCTGCTGTCCGTGAAAGAGTTCAGAAACATAGAAATATCATTTATGGATATCAGTGAACATAATCTGGAAATGGTCAGAGCACTATGTCAAAGAGACATAGACAGTAATAACCTTTCTATTAAGATTGTGGCGACGACAGACAGAAAAGAAGCATTGAGAAATGCCAAATATGTTTTTGTTACAGTTAGAGTCGGAGGGCTTGAAGCTTTTGCGACTGATGTGGAGATTCCTCTGAAATACGGTGTTGATCAGTGCGTGGGAGACACCTTATGTGCAGGCGGCATCATGTATGGACAAAGGGGAATTCCTGTTATCCTTGGAATCTGTGAAGATATCAGGGAAGTTTCTAGAAAAGACTGTATAATACTTAATCATACAAATCCCAATGCCATGATCACATGGGCAGCTAACCAATTCGGAAAAGTACCTACCATTGGACTGTGTCATGGTGTTCAGGGCGGACATCAGAAAATCGCAGATGTATTTGGACTGAAAAAGGAAGAAATTGATATCATATGTGCCGGAATCAATCATCAGACCTGGTATACCCAAATCAAGCATAAAGGAGAAGACTTAACAGGGAAACTGCTTGAAGCTTTCATGAATCATGAAGAGTACAGTAAAACAGAAAAGGTAAGGATTGATATGCTGAAACGATTCGGTTATTTCAGTACTGAGTCCAACGGTCACTTGAGTGAGTATGTTCCATGGTATAGAAAACGTATCAGTGAAATTAATGACTGGATTGATTTATCTTCATGGATCAACGGTGAAACAGCAGGCTATTTGCGAGTTTGTACTGAAAGAAGAAACTGGTTTGAAACTGATTTTCCAGAGTGGATGAAAGAAGAACCATATATTTATGACGAAGAACACAGAGGACATGAGCATGGATCATACATTGTTGAGGGACTGGAGACAGGACGTATCTACAGAGGACATTTTAATGTGGTCAATAATGGCTGTATTTCAAATCTTCCTGATGATGCGATTGTAGAAGTCCCCGGGTATGTTGACGCCAATGGAGTGAATATACCAAAAGTAGGGGATCTGCCTCTTGGTTGTGCTGCTGTTTGTAACAGCAGTATTCAAGTGCAGCGTATGGCAGTCTTGGCAGCGGTAAATGGTGATGAAAAACTTTTAAAGCAGGCCATGATGATGGATCCACTAGTCGGTGCAGTGCTCAATCCTAATGAAATATGGCAGATGACTGATGAGATGCTTGTAGCATGTGAAGAGCTTCTGCCTCAATACAGTCAAGTAATTGAAAAAGCAAAAGAAAGGCTGCTCCATAAAGAAGTTAAAACAGATGATTCTTTTAAAGGAGCAGCAAGACTGCACATTAAAACAGTGGAGGAACTTAAGCAAGAAAAAAAGCAATAACATGACTTGATGTGCCAACCATCGCATGTTTACCATCTTTGACTATTTTAATAGTGGAAGATGGTATTTTTTCTTTAAGACGCCTAGAAATCTTCCTTGAATCGAAGTACAGGTCACAATCACCTGTAATCATATAAACAGGACAGTGAATTTTTTCAAGTTCACTGTCTTTCAGATTTTTCAATGCTTCGGTCCTGGGAATAAAATGCTTTCCCATCATTAGAAAAAACTCAGTCAGCTCTGGGGAATTAAAACCATCCGGCATAAGAAGGTTCATTAATTGTCTGATTCCTTTTTCACCTTTGGTTGAAAGATAAATCAGCTTAATTCCTGCAGATGCTTTGGGAGTGATTAAACCACCAGGAGAAATCAGAGCAAGTTTATGTACTCTTTGATTGAATTTACTTGCAAACTTCAATGCAGCGAACCCACCTAACGAAAGACCAACCATATATACAGCAGTTAAGTTTAGTGCATTTAATACTTCATTCAACCAATCGCTGTATTCATCATTATCCCAGGAAAGCCTGTTTTCAGTTGATTTACCTGGTTCCCCGGGCATATCAAATACAAAGCAGTTAAAATGAGTGCCGTATTCCAGAAAATCACCTATCCATGCAGTGGCGTTTGAAGTAGAACCATGAAGCAGCACCAGCGGTGGTTTTTCATCATTACCAAAATGAATGAAGTGAGTGGTTCCAAAGCTAGTCATCACATCGCCTTCAGCATATGGAACAGGGCTCATTGAAAGAATTTTATCATAGAATGCGAGTACAGAGTTTTTTCCTTCTACACTTTTATAAATGGTATTAGTTTTCATGGTATCCCTCCTATTTATTAACCAGGCCGTTTCTCAGCTGAGTCACCCAGTTTATTTCACTTTGAAACAGGTTTATTCTGTTATGCCAGAGCATTTCCCATATATATGCTTCTTTCTGGCTTCTGTCAGGCAGGACAGTTTTTCTTTTCAGCATTTCGCTCAATAAAGAAACCTTCATCTGCAGTTCATACTGATATTTGTCAATCAATCTGAAGATTGTCTCATTATCCATTGACCCGGCCCAGGCCAGCTGCATGATGAATGTATTTTTGGTCATAGGAAGTTCAGGGTCTGACATGACCCAGTTTCTCAGTTCAATCATCCCTTTAAGAGTGATGGAATAGACCTTCTGAGGAGGATAATTATCCTGAAGAACTGTTTTCTTAGAAACAAACTCTTCTTTTTCGATTTCAAGAAGGGTTTTATAGATCTGATTATTATTTCCCTGCCATGGAATAAACTCCAACTGGGAGAAATATTTTTTAATTTCATAGCCTGTCATGTTTTTCCAGCTTAGAAATCCTAATATAGTGTGTTTCAGTGACATTGTCTTATTCCTTTCTAGGTTATTAATAACTATGTTAAGAATAACATATGTTATTAAAGATGTAAACACTTTTTTTGTTTCAGTTAATAAAAAGGATTACTGGAAAGAAGAATTAAAGTGATTTCTCATAAATACGGTATGTTTTTGTGTGAACCATCCCTAACTTCTCAAGCGCATTCTTGATATACAGATTGTCCTCCAGAATATAGTTCGCTTCCATACGTACTTTTTTGTGCAGAAGATTCTTATATAAATGAATATACATGATGGCGTCAAGTGCTTTGCCTTGCCAGTTTGGATGAACAGCAAGCCCAAAGAGCCTGTAGTCACGAAGTTTTTTTAGCCCTGACAGAAATCTGATCCAGCTAAAGGGTAACATGCTGCCATTGATTTTTTTGAGAAGTATATTGATGTCGGGAAAACCAAGACAGAAACCGACAGGATTTCCATTATCTTCTACCATCCAGACAGCATCAGGATCAACAATCAACCGGAGTTTTTTTAGCATATCTTCCATAACAGAAAGTTCAAGAGGAACGAACCCCCAATTGTCTGCCAATGCAATATTGGATATTTCCCAGATAGCTCTGGCATCCTGCTTGATTCTTTTCATGTCAAGCCTTCTGATGGATATATGGGGATAACGAATAAGGAACTTATCAATAAAATCATCAAACCGCTCAGGGAGGCAATACCCTTTACCGATATCAGCTTCATAAACCAGAAGATCCTTGCCCTTTTTATAGCCGCTGCTGGTAAAGAAATGATGATAATATGAGGGATTCCATGGAGACATATACACAGGTGGAGTCTCATATCCTTTGATGATGAATCCCCAGTTTTCAGCAACGGGATGAATGGGTCCTCTAATGATATTCATTCCTTTATCCTTCAACCACTTCTGAGAAGCTTCTATTAAAAGGTGACCGGCTTCTTGATTATCGATGCATTCAAAAGCACCGAAAAAGCCCATTTTCACTTTATAGAAATCATTGTGATTAAAATCAATATAGACTATGGTTCTTCCGACAGGAATATCCTGATCGTCCAAAACCAGAAGAAGAATAAAATCTGAATTCCTGAGTATGGGATTATTTTTCCCATGATATGCATTTTTTTCATCCATCCAGATGGGAGGGATATAACAGTTGTTACTGCCATAAAGATATTGCGGTAACCGCACAAAGGATTGCATGTCTTTTTTTGTCTTTACTTGCACTATTCTCATGAGAACCTCTCTCATATATCTATTTATTTCCTCTGTTTTTCTCCCGTTTTCGTAGAATTTCATATACATTTAATTTATTTGCCATCAGCT
>JAFGUQ010000289.1 GCA_016938455.1 Clostridia bacterium | reverse complement strand
ATTTCCTGTTATTGGTTTTTAGTCTTTTAAAAAATCTATGATAAAGATAGATGAAGAAAATGATAACAAACAATACCAGCCAGAATTTCAATGAAAGCAGGATCAGATAGCGACCAAATCTAGTCAGGAACAGAAGAATTAGTATCACAAGAAGTATTTTGGTAGAAGATCTCATCTGTTCACTCGAGTAATTGTCTGAATTCCGGAGAGAAAACCGACTCAGGTTTTTCTTTCAGAAAATTCTGGACTCTTTGGTTTCTCAATTCCGGGTCATCAATCAATCTTGTTTCTGCCAGCAGAGCATATTCTGCCAGAACAGTATTTTCAAATTTCAGCTGAAAAATCGAACTAGCCGTAAGATTATCTTCTGCTTGCCAAGCCCAGGTGCCGGCAAGTATCAGAACATCCTCATTTCCGGTAAGATCATGTATTGTCATCAGAGAATCAATAGCTGCAGCAAATCGGTAAAGATTTTTCTGCTGATAAGCATGAAAAAGTGTTCTGCGCGCAGCTGGCGTTAAAGCATCCCCAATAATCTTCAATTCCAGAGCATCATTGGTAAGATCACCAGATGGTGTAAATACCAATAGTTCTCCGAGCAGACTGTCTGCTGCAGGATCATTTTCAATCCCTGAGATAAAGAAACTGTAGAAAAGCCCGAGTTTATAAGTATCGGTACCGCTGTCATCATTGAGCAGCAAATTTTTCAAATCTGCTTTAGCCTGATCCAGTTTATTGCTCATAACTTGAAAATGAAGGATTTTATAATCTATTTCTTTCCTGATCTTCTGATTGAAGGCAAAATCCTTTGCTTCTTCCAGATAAGCCAGGATGATATCATCCGGTTCATATTCCCGCTGAGCAATCTCGGCTAGCAACTCACGACAGATACGACCGGCATTGGTTTTATAAAAGTATTTACCTTTATTAAGCTGATCGTCAGCATATATTTCCAGCAGAATTTGTTTTGCCGTACTGAAATCTTTCTGTTCTATTTTGATTTCCGCAAGCTCTATCAAAACATCAGCTTTTAAGTGTGGCTCATCTAT
>JAFGUQ010000028.1 GCA_016938455.1 Clostridia bacterium | reverse complement strand
TACAATTATATCATAGAAGGTACAGAATGTCTATAGTATTTAAAAAGTCAATAGAATATATTGAAAAATTGATGCGTTTATCCTATTAGTGTCATAGATTCAAATGACAAAAAAAGATTACTATGATAAAATCAAGTAACTGGGGAAATGTAGTATTTAATTGAATAGTAAAATTATGATGATCAGTTGCATGAATAGTGTATTGAATTGCTTAATCATTTATCGTTTTTAAAAAAACGATTAAAACAATTTTAAAACAGGGGGATTAGTAATGAGCTGGAAATGTGAAAAATGTGGTAAGGACATAGGTGATAATGAAATCAAGCATGAAATTGAAGAAAAACACTTGAAAATAGTGGTTTGTGAAGAATGTGAAAATGATTCAAAATTAGTGGAAGTATTTAGGGACAACGAAGCAGAGGGAATCGTTGTTCCATCAAAAGGGATATATGAAAAAGTAGGAGGATGGTTATTGCTTTTTTCTATATCAATTGCGATAGTCAGTCCAATAATTACCATATTCAATATGATTAAATCATGGGATACACTTCTGCCTTATCTGAGTTCATATCCGAATTTAAAAGTTTCTTTAATTACAGACAGTATATTATCCGGTTTGATGATTGTCTTAGGTGTCATTGCAGGCACAATGCTCTTGGTGAAAAATACAAAAGCTGTCAAGGCAGCAAAAGCTTTTTTATGGTATTATCTGTGGTATGGGTTCATCTCAGCTTTTATAGTTTTAGTAACTCTCCCTGAGGGTAGTTTCAATCTTGGGATTATTCTCAGACCTGCTTTCTTCTTTGCCATCTGGTACACATATTTTAAAAAGTCAGTCAGAGTCTATAATACATACCAGAATGAATGAGATATGAAAAGCAGTAAGTATATTATCCTGTTTACAGTCATATTTATCTTAATTGGAATTTACTTTTTGATTGCTTTATTTCCTTTACCTTATGAAAAAACTTTTAATGGATATATAATTCAAAAAGAAAGTTTTCAAAGTGATGCAAAATCTGTGGAGGTTCGTTTTTATGGTGAGTATCGAAGATCAAAACTTTGGGGGGAAAATTTTAATGGAGATATATTTATTGACGGAGTAAAAATAGTTAATAACGAAAGATATCTGATGCCTGAGTATGAAAATGACGGAATGCATAAAGATAATATCAAGATTCAATTTAACGAAGATAATGTTGGAGATATCATTACATACAACTACGATAAAACAGATGGAATTTACAAATACACATACATTGGTAAACTGATCATAAACGCTCAATTTTCTGAGATCATTATCTTATTCAATAACGACTATCAAGACAGTGAATCATGGAACAATGATGAGGGAAAGGTGATAGTTGCACCTGCAGATGACAGCAATGAAGCGTTAAAGAAATATAATCTGTTTGTCAGTCAAATGGATAACATGAATCTTGACTACAAAGATATAAGTTTTCCAAAAGAATTTTTCACTTTAAGTCTTTTATTATTAGTTGCTTTATTTGTTTTCTATGTCACTCCAAAAAAAATCAAAAAGAAATATGAGGGGTTTCAGTTATCAGACAATGAAATTAAAGAGAAAAAAGTAACCGTTTTATTGAACGGGAAATATTATAATAACAAGATCGCAGGGAAATATTTTCTTGGTTATATGAAGATTATGAAAAGTAATAATGAGATGACAACAAAACCATTCAGATATGATTTTAAAGAGGATGATAGCATTATTGTAAAACCTTCAAGTATTTTCTCGAAATCGACTGATCAAAACGATTTGAAAATTTCAATCAAAAACAGATTTATGGAAATGACCATTACTGTAATAAATGAAGATGACCATTTTTCAGGTAGTACAATAGTCACCAAAGTTAAATAACCGCTTTCCTCGCTCATCTGAAAGACAACATGAAATAGAAGTAAATAATAAATTAATTATTGACAAACAATAGTTATTGCAATAAAATGACATTAATATTATTGTTAAACAATAATTTTAATGGAGGTTATTTCATGAAACAAAAGGTGACCTGGTATCTATTAGGAGCGGAAGCATTGGCATGCACTCTCTTTTCTGTTATTAACAGCAATAGCGCATATTCATTCTTCACGGTGATGAGATTTCCATTTGAGCAGATAGCTGCTCTTTTGAGAATTCTTTCTTTATCAGGATTTATTGGTAATCTGATTGCGATTGTGATTTACATATTGATCTGCAGTTTACCAGTTCTGGCTTATCTGCTAAGAAGAAAAAAGAATATAATTGTTAAAGAAGATATGATGTTGATTTTATTAAGCATCATATTGTTTGCAGGACTGTATCTGATGATCAATCCACCTTATTTATCAAATTTATTTATGTCCATAGGAGATGTGAACTTTGGATTCATAGCTGTCGGAAGTACCATTTACTCAGTTATTATTGGATATGTTGTACTTAGAGTATTAAGTCATGCTTTTAAAAGCGAGGCAGTCAATCTTATTCAGGGACTTAAAGTGCTATTATTCATTTTAGCTGTTTTTTTTATTTTCAATCTTTTCGGGAGCAATGTCAGCTGGTTAATCACCACCATTAAAAAAGTAGCAGCAGGCAACACTGAAGTGAATGCTAATATGCATATGACAAATGTTTTTATTGTGATTCAATATATATTTAAGAGTATCCCCGCAGCACTGGAACTTTGGATTATCTATCATTGCAACAGACTGTTAACTGATTTCAGCATAGACAGGTTTTCAGAACGTTCAGTCAACCAGACTGAGTATATTGTTGGTATTACAAAAAAATCTATCATAGCCATTGTATGGATATATATAGTGCAGAACATAGGGCAGCTTATTTTCAGTAAAATGCTCTTAGACATGAATTATGCGGTGAATATACCGATTAGTTCACTGATTTTCATTTTTGTCATATTATTGGCATCAAAGTATTTATCGGAAACAAGGGTTATCAAAAATGAAAATGATATGATCGTATAGGAGGACAGCCATGGCTATCCATGTGTATTTGGATGAAGTACTGAAAAACAGACAAATGACATCTAAAGAGCTTTGCGCTTTGGTCAATATAACAGAAGCAAATCTGTCCATTTTAAGAAGCGGGAAAGCAAAAGGAGTCAGGTTCCATACGATTAATAAAATCTGCTATTACTTAGAATGCAGTGTTGGTGATATTTTAAAATTTGACGGAGAACTGGAGGAGGAAGAAAATGAATAAAGGAGTAATTGCAATTTTGCTCACATTGATTATTATATTGCCATTTACAGGCTTTAAACTGGCTAATCCAAATGCAGAAATTGAAAACAGATATAATGATAACATTGTAGGTGTATATATCACTCAAGAGCATCTTGACTTATTTGATTTTGACTCATATATCAGCGATAATTTTACCAGAAACGGTGATATGGTCATCAGTGAAAGTGATTCAAAAAAATATAACGGAAGACTATATGCGACTTATGATGAAGAAACCAGAAAGTTTTCTTTTGATGAAATAGAAGGAATTCTTTTTGCATCAATCAGAGTGGAGGAAGAATACGGCACATGTATGGTCGGCTCATCGAGCGAGGGAATAAGTGATGCGCATAATAGTGTCAGTATTACTGATGACAGCGAAGATGTCATATTAAAAGGGACTATTTATTCATTGGCAGGACAAGATGTCAATTATTTTATCAATCCGGTTTATCAGGATAATGACGGGAATGTATATGTTACAGGTGGAAGCGGGATTTCATCTCAGTCAAATCAAGACAGTGAAGGTGAAACCATCAGTCAGACTATCACCAGCGAAATGATCGTTGAGATTAACAAAGAGCGAAAAAAGCATAAAACTGAAATCACTATTGCAATTAACCTTATGTTTGCTCCGGAAAAAATAAACATACTGGAGTTCGACCAATCAGGTGAATGCATCAGTAAGAAAGTATATTTACCTGGAGAAGTCCCAAAGGAGATGGTCCCTTCAACGAGTACTGAATATCTTGTGGTTGAGACCTATAAAAGCGGTAATCATATAACCCGTGAAATGATTGAAAAAAATGATACAAGTTTTACCACCTTCTCGGTAAAAGAAACTGGAATATGTGTTCAGAATTATACTGCAGTTACCTGGAATAAGTAACTACTATAGGATGCGAATGAGATGACAAGTAATACAATCTACGAAACAAAATATGAACAGATAGAAGCAGCTGTTCAAAAGGACTACAAAAAACTTTATGGAACTGTTTACAGAATGACAGAAAACCATCAGGATACTGAGGATATATTACAAAACACTTTTTTGAAAGCCTATAGACATTTTGACGGGTTCAAAAATCAGTCAAGTTTATCAACATGGATATACAAGATCGCCATTAATGAAAGCTATCGACATATGAAGTCGTGGAACAAACTTCCGGTAGCAGTCATTACAAAAGAAAAAGAAGTTTCAGAAGAAATCTTTTTCAGTAGTCTACAATATGAACCGGATTTTGACGATGAACTGATTATGGAAGAGATGCGTGAAAAATGCCTCAGGGGGTTTCTAAGGTGCATCCCTAAACACATGCGTGTATGTTTTCTTTTAAAAACCTGCCTTGAGTTGAAAAACAGAGAAATTGCGAAAGTGATGGATATTACTGAAGAAAATGTTAAAGTCACTTTGTTCCGT
Organism: Clostridia bacterium; assembly: GCA_016938455.1. Lineage (GTDB taxonomy): Bacteria > Bacillota > Clostridia > DUPQ01 > DUPQ01 > JAFGUQ01. The sequence goes on along the minus strand of JAFGUQ010000028.1, from coordinate 9,314 downwards.
GCCCGTAAAAAGCTTAAAGAACTATTTGAATACCGATGTAGTCTGATTGATCCAGAAAAACCATGTCAATGTTATCTATGGATAAAATATATGAGGGATAATCATTTACCATTACCTTCAGGTCATATGCAATTTAAAAATGAAGAGTTAAGGAAAGAGCATTTCAGAAACATGACACTTTTAAAGAAAATTAACTACTTATATCATGTCGAAGGGAAACTGCCTGAAAAAGAATTTTTCACAGAACTGAAAAAAATAGCAGAAGTTTTGTAACCAAGCAACCAAAACAGAGGTCCAAAGTATATATGAGTGAAAAACTCAATAAATATTTTGGAGGATAAACCATGAAAAAAAAGGTAGTTGCACCATGTGGGATTGATTGTTTTAACTGTGAACTTTATGAAGAGAATGTGACTGAGGAGTTCAGATTACGAATTGCAGCCGCAACCCATATCCCAAAAGAAAAAATCAGCTGTGCAGGCTGCATAAACGGGAATCAATGTCTGTTTTTAGAATTAGAAGGTAAAAAGTGCAAAACATTATGCTGTGTTGAGCAAAAAAAGGTTGATTATTGTTTTCAATGTGACAGTTTTCCATGTGAGTATTTAATGCCGCTTTCTGATAATGCGGGTAAATTCCCACAGAATATCAAGCTGTACAATCTATGCCTTATGAAAAAAATCGGTGTAGAAGCATGGACTGAACAGGCCTCTGATATACGAAAAACCTATTTTGGTAAAAAGCTTGCTATCGGAGAAGGTGGAAGTAAACCGTAATGCTTACATTATGTGCTTATTTTCTCATATCCTGAATCAGCTGAACAATATAGCCATCAGGATTATTCACATGAATAAACCGCAGATTTGGGTTAGGACTGATTATTGGGGAGACCACTTGATAACCATGGTTTTCAAGAATCTTTATGGTTTCTTCAATAGTCTGTTTACTCATGAAACCAATGGAAATCCCTTGAGTAGTTACTTTCTTATTGCTTGGCTCACAGATTAATTCAATCTCACTTTCTCCTTCATTGCCTAAAAAAGCCAAGTTCATCACCCCATCGGGAGAGAATCTTCTCTTTAATGGAAGACCTATGATTTCCTGATAAAAATGTAAGGAAACTTCCATATCGCTTACCTGTAAAGTGGTCCATGTAAAATTCATATATTTTCTCCTTCCATACTCATTATCATCATATTAATTATACCCTTCAAGTGATGATAAGTAAAAGCTTGTTCGTTATCTATGAACGTGGCTGCTTAATTCTATGGCGGCAATTATTCAGTAGTCGATTTTGGAATGACAAAGAAAATCTGATATGGTAGTATTTAATAGAAGAGAATGGTTTTCAATCTTGTATTCCGTAGAAATAAACTGTCAAATGAAGGAGTGATGATTGTTGTCTGAGATACATAACAACAAAAAACCGGTGTTTGAACCGTTGAATTTGAATGAAATATTTCCAAAAGGCTGGTACAGGAACCAGTTGCTTGTGCAAAAAAATGGATTAACCGGTCATATTGAAGAGATATGGGATGATCTGGGACCAGATTCAGGTTGGCTTGGAGGTCAAGGTGAAAGCTGGGAGAGAGGTCCCTATTACCTTGACGGATTAGTACCGCTTGCTTATCTTCTAAGTGACAGTTTTCTAAAGAAAAAAGCACAGAAATGGATTGAGTGGATATTTAAGAGTCAGACTTCAGACGGTTTTTTTGGTCCCCGATACAACAATGACTGGTGGCCCCGTGTGGTTGCCATGAAAGCGATTACTCAATATCATAGTGCAACTAAAGATGCCCGTGTGTTACCTTTTATGGACAGATTTTTCAGGTATCAGTTCAATCAGCTTAAAAACCGTCCGTTTGAAATGTGGGGTACTGCCAGAGGTTTTGAAGAGCTCTTACCGATTTTCTACTTATACAGCTTTACAAAAGAGACCTATCTATTAGAACTTGCCAATGATGTGTTAGCAAAGAGCTATGATTGGGAAGCGATATTCAATGATTTTAAATATATCAGAACAACTCATAGCTATTTAAATAAACCGCTATTTATGCTGGTTAAAAGGGTGAATATTTTAATATCAGATATAAAAAGAAAACAAGGGCCGCAGGCACCAAAAGAAAGAACCAGAGAGCAGATTGACAGGCAAAACAATACTAAAAACCTCCACTTATTTCATGAGACACATTCCGTGAATATAGCAATGGCATTTAAAATGCCGGTTCTGAAATATTTACTGGATAAGAATCCCGTAAACCTGGAAACAGCACATCATTCCATTGAAACAGTCATGACTTATCATGGATTGACAAACCATGTTTTTTCAGGTGATGAGCATCTAAATGGACATTCTCCCACGGTTGGTGCAGAACTCTGCCTTGTTGCTGAATTCATGTACTCACTTGAAACCATGTTATCAGTGACCGGCAAAAGCGAATATGCAGACAGACTTGAACAGGTGGCATATAATGCATGGCCAGCTACTTTTTTACAGGATATGAGTGCTCATCAATATGTGCAGCAGGTGAATCAGATCGAAGTTTCAAAAAAGAAACGAGGTTGGTATGACGCATTTAATGAATCTAACATATTTGGACTTGAACCTAACTATGGGTGCTGTGCTGCCAATATGCATCAGGGATGGCCGAAACTTGCGGGTAGTATCCTGATGAAGAAATCAAATGGCGTGGCAACAGGGATTTACGCTCCATGCCAAGTTCAAATGCAGCTTGAGAACACTTATGTTCATTTACTGGAATCGACAGAATATCCTTTTAACGGGGTAGTTGATATACACATTGATAAAATTGATAATGAACAACAATCGCACCATTTTCCAGTATGGCTTCGAATACCGTCATGGTGTAGTGAGTTTAACATTACCATAAACAATGAAGCACTCTATTGTAATGCAGTTGACGGATATGTGAAAATTGACAGAACTTTTAAAGAAGGTGATGTCATACGATTAGATATGGAGCTGCCACTTCGATTTACAGATACAGGCCGTAATAGTGTCAGCGTTCATTATGGAGCATTACTGATGGCATTGCCAATTAAAGGAAAAAAGAAAAAACTCCGTGGGAACGAACCTTTTGCAGACTGGGAAATATTTCCTGATTCAGAGTGGCGATATGCAGTGGTAAAGAGTGAAATATATAAAGCGAATATACAAAAGAAACAAACCGGTGACCATCCCTTTGGCGATGAGAACATTGCAGTCACAGCATCACTTAATATGGCACCTGCACCAGACTGGAAATATCAAAAAGGCAATGCCGGAAGAATACCGGCTCCATTTAAAGTTGAAGAGTCAAAGCTGATCAATATGAAACTGGTTCCTTTCGGGTGCACAAGACTCAGAATTGCAGAATTTCCAATAGCAGAAATCAGAGAATAGAATTAATTTCAATAATCATTTTATCATGACTTCTTTTAGGCTAATGCCCTAAGAACAAAGTGCTTATTCATCTTTTTTGTGTTAAAATATACACTACATCGGAGGGATAAAATGAACATAGTAACTTGTCTCGCACAAGAGTTTAATATCAAAGTGCAATATATTTCAAATATCATCACATTAATTGATGAACAGAATACCATACCTTTTATCGCGCGTTACCGAAAAGAAATGACAGGATCACTGGATGATCAGATTCTACGTGAATTAGCAGACAGACTGACCTATCTGAGAAACCTGGAAAAACGAAAAGAGGAGATTATTGACAGTATAACTTCTCAGGACATGATGACTGAAACTATTATGGCATCGATTGATAAAGCGATGACTCTTTCTGAAATTGAAGATATCTATAGACCTTTTAAGAAGAAAAGAAGAACAAAAGCAACCATTGCTAAAGAAGCGGGACTGATACCTCTTTCAGACATTATTTTAAAACAGGAGATCAAGTCAGGTGACTTTGATGATATTGCCAGGCAATATATTGATGCTGAAAAAGGGATAGAAACCATTGAACAGGCAATTGAAGGAGCAAAAGACATCATTGCAGAAACAGTGAGTGATGATGCTGAAGTTCGAAAAATACTAAGGTCATATACATTTAAAGAAGGAATCTTAGAGTCACAAGGCAGCGAAGAGGATGACTCGGTTTATGCAATGTATTATCAATATGATGAACCGGTAGGTAAGATACCCGGCTACAGGATTCTTGCGCTTAACCGTGGAGAAAAAGAAAATCATCTCAAAGTAAGAATCAATGTTTCTGAAAATGATATTTTGAATAAAATAAATGATAGGTTTGTTAAAAATACCAGTAAGACAACCCAATATGTAATTGAAGCAGTTAAAGACGCCTGGGAGAGACTGATTAAACCTTCGATTGAACGTGAAGTGCGAAATGAGCTGACTGAGAAGGCAAACGAGCATGCAATAAACATGTTTGCCTTAAACCTTAAACCGCTTTTGTTACAACCGCCAATAAAAGGTAAAGTTACTTTGGGACTGGACCCTGCTTATCGTACCGGCTGTAAAATCGCTGTTGTGGATGAAACAGGAAAAGTGCTGGACACCGCTGTCATCTATCCTACACCACCTGCCAATAAAGTTGAAGAAGCAAAAGCTAAGCTCAAATCGCTGATTAAAAAGCATGATGTCAATATCATAGCCATAGGAAACGGAACAGCCTCTAAAGAGTCTGAAATGTTTGTGGCAGAATTATTGAAGGAAACAGATAAAAAAATTCAATATATGGTAGTCAATGAATCAGGAGCTTCAGTGTATTCTGCATCAAAGCTTGCAGCAAGTGAATTTCCGCAATATGATGTATCAATCAGAAGTGCCATATCAATTGCAAGAAGACTGCAGGATCCACTGGCAGAACTTGTTAAAATAGATCCGAAATCCATTGGTGTCGGTCAATATCAGCATGACATGCCAAAGGTAAAGATGGATACTGCGCTTGGCGGAGTGGTAGAAGATTGTGTGAATGCAGTGGGGGTTGATATTAACACAGCTTCTGCATCACTCTTGTCGTATGTATCTGGACTTAATGCTGCTGTTTCAAACAATATTGTTGACTATAGAGATGAAAAAGGCAGTTTTAAAAATCGTAGAGAGCTTAAAAAAGTACCGAAACTAGGACCAAAGGCCTATGAGCAGAGTGCCGGATTTTTACGCATTCCGAATGGTAAAAATATTTTAGATAACACCTCAGTGCACCCTGAGTCATATGAGGCTGCAAAAAAGCTGCTGGAACTTTTTGATTATAAGCTTTCTGATATCGCAAATGACGGCTTAAGAGATTTACCCGTACAAATCAATGACATGGGAGAAAAAGAAGTGGCTAAAGCCTGTGGTATTGGGGTACCGACATTGAAAGATATGGTTGCAGAACTGCAAAAACCCGGACGTGATATAAGAGACGAATTACCTCCTCCTATGCTTAGGAGTGACATCATGACCATGTCAGATTTAAAAGCAGGCATGGCTCTTACCGGCACAGTTCGAAATGTGATTGACTTTGGGGTATTTGTCGATATCGGTGTACATCAAGATGGTCTGGTTCATATTTCACAGTTAAGCGACAGTTTTGTCAAACATCCTTCTGACATCGTAAAAGTCGGAGATATTGTTAAAGTGACTGTCCTTAGTGTTGAGGAAGATAAAAAGAGAATTTCATTAGCTATGCGAAAGCAAAACTGAAAAAGGAATGAGGAAACATGAATAATAAGGCAAAGTGGTTCAGAGAAAGTAAATGGGGAGTATTTTCGCACTACCTCTACAATCTTCAGAATTCAGACACTGAAAAGGGGATGCTCCATAGTAAAGGTATTGGAAATACTGACTGGAATCAATGCGTAGAAGATTTTGATACAGACCAATATGCTAATATATTAAATGACATCGGTGCCGGTTATGTGATTTTCACAATAATGCAGGGGAACAAGTACCTTTGTTCACCAAATGCGACATATAATGAAATAACAGGCTATAAGCAGGGTGAAGCCTGCTCAAGCAGAGATTTAATCGCAGATTTAATACAATCACTAAATAAATATGACATACCACTCATGCTTTACTATACAGGAGACGGACCACATCAGGATGAAATCGGCGGACATGCATTCGGATTCTATGACAGAGAAAATCAGAATGTGTCTGATGAATTTGTTACAAAATGGGCAAGTGTAGCACAGGAATTCAGTCTAAGATATAAATCAGGGGTCAAGGGATGGTGGATTGATGGGTGCTATAAAGACTTCTTTGGTTATGATGAAAGCAAGTTGAAGATTTTAAGTGACGCTGTTAAAGCAGGGAATCCAAATGCTATCGTCACATTTAATAACGGGGTTGATTTCAAAGGACGATATAGTATACATGAGGATTTCACAGCAGGGGAAGTAACAGAATTTACAGATGATTATCCAAATGAGGAACAATGTGACGGATCACAGCCGCATTTACTATCATTTTTAGGAATACCTTCAGAATTTTATGAGTGGGGCAATCCTGCCTGGGGAAAACCAGGGAGTAAATATAGTGGTGAATTTATGTCAAGTTATGTGAATAAGGTTAACAACGCTGGCGGAGTTGTCAGTATTGACGTATGTACTTTCAGGGATGGTACGATTGATCAAGGCCAAATTGAAGTTCTGCGATATCTAAGTAAAATCAATATATAACCAATATCACATTAAATTTATTTTACTGTCTTTGCTGAAGTCAGCAGCTTTCTAAATTAATTAAAACCTAAAAAAGGTCAATGACTTGACGGAGTATGATATATATGATAAATTCTTAATAGAACAAACGTTCTTTTAAGCGGTTGTTATGAAGTCATTGATATAGTCTATACACCAGTGTTTACTATATTAAATTATCAGGGGATTTTATGTTAAGGGAAATATAATGAGTGAATCAAGAAGCAATAAAAAATATGAATCATTTGCGATTCCCGAACAGCTTCGGTTTCAGAAAAGCGGGGGGTCTCAATCATTATCTAAAGAAAAAGCAAATTCCTCTGTATCACTCGATGAAGGGTCATTTTATGTCATCGATTATGAGGCAACTAATATCACAGGCACGGGTAAATTTGTATTACAATCTCAAAAAATAGAACCACCGGCAAAAGATGAGATTAGAGATCTTTTTCATTCCATGAGAGACATTTCAAGAGCGAACTTCACTTCATATTTTGGAAATAACAGGTTTTTTGATAAGAGAGTTCAACGGGAAAAAGCGATTATCTTTCATAAGCAGGGAATGTTCATGAAAGATTTTACAGACAGCTATAATGAAACAGCTGAGTTCAAAGAATATTTTCCCTGCTATCAGATGATGAGCTATGAGCAGCTAAGAACATACTTCACATGGCGGACTAAGGTAAGAAACGGAAATGTCACAAACATATCGCTATCTTATGCATTTCTTTATTTATACGAATTACTTAATAATATCGGGGTTGAAGATCCACAGGATGGTCTTCATAAGCTGATGGCCTTCTGGAAAGGTTATCGTGTATATAATAAGACGATTGACAAGTATGTTTTAAGATGGCTGAAAGACTATCACATCTATTATCAGATGCCGATGTCATTCAAGGAATTTGTTGAAGAAAACAATCTGTCAGATCATTATCCTAAATTAGCTGATCCCGGTGACAATTTTGATTTATTCTGTGCTGTCTCAAAATATGATATAAGAAGTTCTAAATTCTTTGCTGATGATAACATTCAGTTAATCACTGATTGTTTTTATTTCGTCATCAACAAGTTAAGACAGGTGTTTGATGAGCATAATATCTGTTTTGATGAATCAATATTCCAGCCAACTAAGAAAATGAATGTCTGGCAACCTTTCAAAGATGCGCTGTTTCATCATTTGATTAAACAATCTGATAGAAGAATTGTGCTTTCTGAGAATGAGATTTATATATGCAGTCAAAATAACTGGGCATTTAATACTGTGATTACATCAGAGAGCGGCAAACAATTAGTTGGATATATCATGAAGCAGATCGAATCTGTTTTAAGAACCATTACAAAATATAAATATAAACTAAATGCTAATATCAGCAATGTCACCCATGAAGTGGTCGAAAAGTTAAATGCAGCTGGTTTATCTCTTGAAAAAATCATTACATCAACTGTGAGGGAATTCTATAAAGAGGCAACAAAAACAGTTGTGCAAGTGGATCATATGGCACTTTCCAGAATAAGACTGGAAGCGTTGGAAACGCAAGAAAAACTGATTGTAGAGGAACCGGAAAAAGTTTTTGCACCTGATATAATACCGGATAATCCTCCATTGGATAGTTCCATGGATATGGAGGTCATTGCTGAACAAGCTGATGTGTTTACTACGATGTCTGAGGCTTGGGAAAGTCTGAAGAACGCATTTACTGACATTGAAATACAGGCATTACTGGTAATACTGATGGAAGAGACAGACATAAAAAAATACTCAGATAATCATGGTATCATGCTTGAAGTCTTAATCGATGGAATCAATGAAAAGGCAATGGATTTTATAGGTGATAATCTTCTTGATGATGAGTTTAAAATATACGATGACTACATAAACCAAGTAAAGGAAACAGTGCAATGAATATGACAAATCAGGTACCGAACAGAATAGCGAATATTCTGATTAATGCATTAAAAGGAGGTGTTGTTCCGAGAGTAGGTCTGGAATACATCACTGTAGGACGCACACAGGAGATTGCTGCTATTTTACATGATATTGAAATGATTGAAGACGGTAGTGCATCGTTTAGATTTATTGTAGGTAAATACGGAAGCGGAAAGAGCTTTTTGCTTCAGACTATCCGTAATTATGCGACAGCTAAGGGTTTTGTGGTGGTAGATGCTGATTTGTCTCCTGAACGCCGCTTTGCCGGAACCAAGGGGCAGGGATTAGCCACTTACAAGGAATTGATCCAAAACTTATCTACAAAATCAAAACCAGATGGTGGAGCATTGCCATTGATACTGGAGAAATGGATTTCAGGAATTCAAATCTCAGTCAAAACTCAGACTGATATCAGTAAAGATGAGTTTAATGGTCTTGTTGAAAAGCAAATCTATGCCGTTGCAGGTTCACTAGAAGGAATGGTTAACGGATTTGAGTTTGCCAAAGCAGTGGTGACTTACTGGAAGGCTTACCGGGAAGATGATGTGGCGATGAAATCCAATGTGCTCAAATGGTTCCGTGGCGAGTACCAGTCAAGAAAAGAAGCCAAAGAGGACTTAGGCATTAATTTTATTGCTAACTTCCCATGTTTTTCCTACTCAAAAATAAAACACCATCAACGATTACAGAAATTTGATGGCGTTTAACCTTCTATTAACTT
>JAFGUQ010000288.1 GCA_016938455.1 Clostridia bacterium | reverse complement strand
GGTTCTGTGAGGGGCAGCAGCTACTCCTCGCTTGATGTGATAAATATTAAGAAAGGGAAAGAGTAGTGGGCTGTCTACTCGACGAATCAACATGAAAAGTTATCAGTATGCTGATGCAGTGTTTACAATTGAAGGGGCATTGTCAGTGGAAGACAATGACCTGTTTACTCAACCCTGGCGAATTGACTATAAAAGAAAAGAACTTTTCCCCTATCTTAACGATGAATTTCAAGGCGGTGCATGTCCAGGCGTAAGAATATGCTTTACTTCTGATTGTACAGAGCTGGCTATCGAAATACTTGAAATGCATGAACGAGATACCGGATTTCATGATGTGATGATGATTGATCTGGTAGTAAATAAGAAATATATAGAAACAGTTTTAATTAATGCCGGAGTTAAATGTTATGAGTTTAAGAAAATGGAAGCCGGCCCCAAAAACATTGAACTTTGGCTTGATCAGGCTTTCCCTGTCAAATTCAAGAAAATACTGATTAATGATGAAGCGTTTATGAAAAAGACTGAAGTCAAAAGTAAAAGGTGGGTTATTTATGGAAGTTCCATCACTCATTCGGTAAGGGCAAAGAGTCCTTCAAGCATCTGGCCAGGGTTAGTGGCGCTTGAGAAAAATCTTCATCTTACAAATTTAGGATTCGGAGGGCAATGCATTCTTGATCCGATCATCGGGAATGAAATGAGTGACCTGGAAGCTGATTTATTCACTTTGAAATTAGGGGCTAACATTTTTACAGGACGACTCCATGAAAGAAGTTTTGAACCATGTGCCATCGGACTCATTGAGGCCATCAGAAAAAATCATAAGACAACACCTGTCGTACTTGTTTCTCCGATCATTTTTCCTGAATATGAAGAATTAAAAGGAGCATCTTTATTATGCATCATGGATATCAGACATATATTACAGAAGCTTGCAGAAAAGTATAAGAGACTGGGTGATGAAAATATTCACTATTTTGACGGAAGAGTATTGATGGACACTGATTCTTTGCGATATATGCCAGATAAAGTTCATCCAGACGGAGAAGGGCAATATATCATGGCCAGACACTTTATTGATAATATTTTGAACAAAATAACTTAGGCAGGTGCAAGATGACTTTTGATGAATTGTATCCGGAAAGTCAAATAAACAATAATAAAGACTTGCTAAGAAAGTTCTGGAAAGGGCATGGCAAGACTGCTTTCTCCGGTTATACGGCAGAAAATGAATACCGGCAGCTTGAAGATTATCAGATGATGGCGGATAAAGCTTGTCAAAGTATTTTATCCGGCAGCAGTATGGCAGGAATTAATATCCCTAGAGTCATGTGTGATTTCGGTACGACAAGCACAGCAGAATATTTTGGCGGCAGAGCTTATCAGCCAGAAGGATGTAAAAAGTGGATTGACCCGATTATTCACACAATAGAGGACATAAAAAAGATTGACATCAGACCATCAGACAGTCTGGATATCAAAAAAGCATATCATTTATGGAATGATGTCAGTATGAAACTGGAGACTAAGAATCTGATCAGTACCTTTATTGACGTTCAAGGTCCATTAAACACTTTATCTCTTTTATGGGATCAGACAGACCTTATGATGGCGATGTATGATTATCCCGGGAAAGTACATGAAGCACTTGATATCGTAACTGGAAAACTGATTGATATTGTCAAGACACAACTTAATCTGAAAATGAATACAGAAGCACCTCTTTGGCCATATATATGGCTGCCAGAGGATATTGGGGTGGCAGTGACAGAAGATTATATGCCGCTTCTTTCCCCTTTACAATATAAGGAATTCGGAATTCCATATTTGAAGCGATTTGCAAATGAATTTAATGGCATCTTCATCCATTGCTGCGGACAGTTTTCACAACACATCGAAAACCTAGCACACAGTGGCATCAATATTATAGGGATGGAATTTGTGTATCCAAATATTGCAATTGATGAGCTCTTTAATGCATTCGGCTCAAGTGCTGTATTTGTTCCTAATATCATGGATAAATCGATTCAGGAATTTGGGAGCATCACCGCATATTTCAAGCATATTAACCAGGTCCGGAAGAAAGAAACCAGATTATGGTATATCGTCAACGCCTGGGCAGACGATATTAAAGAACAGGAAACCTTCTTATATGACATATGTGATGCGGGTAAGTAAGGTGCATGTACATTTGATGAATATATCGATATAATAAAATAAGATCAATCGAAAACAACCCCTATCTTAATTAGAGGGTTCATTCATTGGGAGGTATTCAAATGACTAAGAAACTGGCTTTGACTTTATCTGTTCTGATGCTGATGGCTGCTGTATCATGTGACAGGATAAATAAAAATCCAGATGGAATAACCATCATTGATGAAAAAACGATAGTTAGAAGAAACGAAGTTCTCGAACTTGATGGGGTTGACCCGACTATTGAACGGTTTCTAAAAGACCCTTCAAATTTAATTGAATTCAAGTTTTATGACAAAAAATATTTCTCTTATGATGATTGCAGTATTGATGGAGATCAGGGACAATCAGCAGATGATAATATAGTAACTGTCGAATATGAATTGACAGGTCAGGATGTTTTATATGGCAGTCCTGTCCGATGCAGTAAAGAACTCATTCTCAATTCACGGTTATATAGGGGAAAGGCAACTCCGCCTTTATTCGGTTTTAAAACAGATAAGTAATAATATTAACAGCAATTTGAAATTTATGAGATGCTTTGAATATTAATTGGTATATAATAATCAGGTAGCAGTTTAAGATAATGATGCTGCATGAATAAATATATTTAATGGGGTGAGGATATGTTTTCAAAATTAAGTAAACCTAGTCATTTTCAGGCAAAAAGAGAAAGCAGTTACGACAGGACCGGAGGGAACGAAGATAAGCGAAGCATAAAACCAGGAGAAACGCTTGTTTTGGCAGATGTGGAAGGACCAGGTAAAATTGCGCATATCTGGTGCACAATCGCAGCAGAAGAGGTTCCCATGTTCAATAGAATGCTTGTTTTAAGATTCTACTGGGATGGAGAGCAGTCTCCAAGTGTGGAGGTTCCGGTCGGTGACTTTTTCGGTTCAGGACATGGAATGGAAGCAGACTGCATCACTTTACCGATCTATTCTGTCAATGGCGGAAAAGGAAGAAACTGTTTCTTTGAAATGCCTTTCAAAAAACATGCGCTATTAACCATCACAAACGAAGCAAAACAGGAAGTTCGTTCTTTTTACTGGAACATAGACTGGCAGAAGCATGACAGCCTTGATGATGATATCCTGTATTTCCATGCGAAGTACAGACAGGAATTTCCAACGGTAAAAGGCAAGCACTATACTGTCATAGATATCAAAGGCAAAGGAAATTATGTAGGTACAGTTTTAAATGTTGAAAAAGCTGAGAAACCGGGATGGTTTGGTGAAGGTGATGAAAAAGTATATATTGACGGGGAAGAGTTTCCAACGATATACGGGACAGGAACAGAAGATTATTTTCTGACAGCATGGTGCCCTCATATTTATCATTCACCTTATTCAGGATTTTCCATTTATGAGGGGATTTCAAAACCGGGATCCAAAATGACAGGATACCGCTTTCATGTGGTTGACCCTATCCCGTTTACCAGGAGTTTACGATTTGATATTGAACATGCATGGACAGATCAGAATGAGAATTTCTGTGATCATTATTCATCTGTTGCTTACTGGTATCAGCAGGAACCTCATATGAGTACAGATAAATTCCCTGAAGCAGATGAAAGAAGACCTAAATACCCTGATAATGTTCTTTATGACGAGTTCTGGAAAACAGGCAATGATAAAAAAGGATATTAAGATGAATACACTGATGTCAAACGGCTGGGAGCTGATTGTCAATGGCAGTCAGCTATTGGCTGCTGAAACAGATAGCTATAAACTGACTTCTTTTTCATCTTTCAATGACAGCTTTCAAGTACTGAAAACAGCAGATGTTTTTGTTAATAAGAGCCAACATGATATTGAAATAAACAAAATATTGAATCAGTTTATTTTAAAAGATGACATCACAAAAGTTATTTATCAGACATCAGCCTGGTGCCATGAAAATGAGACAATGATTTTAGAAAAAGTTGAACATTTTCAAATAAAAAGCAGCGGAACAAGAACCACTCAGGAATTTAATCCTTTTATCATCATCGAGACTGAGAAAATGAATTATTCCATTCACTTGTTACCGGTGGGTGACTGGGAAATCAACATTAATAGAATGACTGGAAGAGAAGCAGCTTACTTGATTTCTCTGGGACTGAAAAGTGAAAACCTTCATATGACTGTCAAATCTGAATCAGTTATTTACTTACCTGAATGTCTGATTCAATTTAGTAAAAGCAAAGACATTTATGCAAATGCCATGAATTTTCATCGTTATCTGAACGAAAATTTCAAAAAAAGTGAAAAAAAGATTCCAATTGTCTATAACAGCTGGTTTTATGATTTCGATAAATTTACTGTTGATGACTTGAAAGAACAGGTAAAAGCAGCTAAGTTACTCGGAATGGAAGCGTTTGTCGTGGATGCCGGCTGGTATGGACCTTCTAACGATGACTGGTATCAGGCAGCAGGTGACTGGCGTGAAAAAACAAACGGAGCTTTTTATGAGAAGATGAAAGCATTTTCTGATTATATCATCAGTGAGGGGCTTTCGTTTGGATTGTGGATAGAACCTGAAAGAATCTGTGAAGGAGTGCCGGTACTTTTTGAACATCCTGATTATTTCATCAAATCAGATAACGGACATTATTACCATGACCTGACAAAACAAAAAGTCAGGCAATTCTTTTATGACACCATTTCCAGTCTGATTGATCAATACCAGGTGACCTGGCTTAAAATCGACTATAACTTTCCGCTTGCCAATGATTGTTATCATAATCATTTTTACAGCTATATTTACTACTTATATCAGATCATGAGAGAATTGAGAGAAAAATATCCGAATGTTGTTTTTGAAGGCTGTGAAAGCGGAGCCATGAGATTTGATCTGAAATCGAATCAACATTATGATGTTCATTTTTTATCAGACAATGTGAATCCCGCAGATGCTTTAACAATTTATATGAACTCTTTACTTCGTATGTCGCCAAATTCAATCTATAAATGGGTGGTTATCAGAGAAATCGGCGATATACCGCAATATACCAGACCGCTTAAAGAGGCAAGAAGAAGGCTTATTACCCCAAAAGGAGCAACTTGGGAAGCGTTTGAAAGTGTCGAAGCTTCTTTTATCCTAGCATTGGCAGTATCAGGTTATCCCGGTTTCAGTGGCGACATTGCAAGTCTGACAGGGGATAATATTAAAACTGTCAAAAAGTTTCTTGATGTCTATAAAGAAAACAGGGAGTTAATCAGAAACTGTCATGCTTATGTCTATCATGATGAGGATATGAATATCAAATCTTTCGAATGGAAAGCGTATCACCTTAGCCATCAATATAATGAGAAAATACTTCTTTTCTGTTATCGGTTAGATTCCAGTGAAGAAAACTGCATTATTAAAATGAAAGAGATTGATGCTACAAGGAATTATCTTGTTAAGCATTCTCAGGGTAAAGAAATGACAGTATCTGGGGAAGAATTAATCCATGGGTTGTCAGTCAATTTAAAAGGAAGATATACAGCAGAATTAATTGAGATTAAGATTATTTAAAGAGGACAGCTGGGTTTCCGATTTCATAACCATTATCTTTGATATATTCAAGTACATCCTGAAAGCAATCAGCTTCGTTTCTGTTTACGGTATGAATTAGCATCAGTGCACCATTATGCATGTTTTCTGTGATTCTCTGATAAAAATACTCTGGTGGCCGTACATCATTTCTTACCCAGTCATCAAAGGCATTGCTCCAGAACACCGGGATATAACCCATGTCTTTTACCAGCGAAAGAACCTGCATAGAGTATTTTCCTTCAGGGAAACGGACATAATGGCTTCTTTGCCCGAATTTTTCATATAGCTTATCGTCAAGAAGTGTAATCTCATCATAAACTTTTTCTAAGCTGATTTCAGACAAGATATAATGATGGAGTGTATGATTGCTGATTAAATGACCTTCATCGATCATTCTTATGACGAGTGCTTCATTATTATCGATATAATCACCTGTCAGAAAAAACAGTACCTTAATATTATTTTCTTTATAAAAGTCAAGAATATAGGTGGTGTTTCCATTTTCATATCCCATGTCCATGGTTATATATACTTTGTTATCTGTCGGGTCCCCCTGGTAAATGATCGGATATTGCTCAAGTAATTCCCTTGAGCCGATCATTACCGGCTGATGAGTGGAGTTTCTTTCAAACCAGAAAGTTTTTGTATCGGAAGAGAGTGTCACATAATCCTCAAAATGTATTTCCTTTACCGGAAGTATTTCATCGGGAGTTTCTTCCGGTGCTTCTTCATGAGGAGATTCAGTCGGGGTTTCTACAGAAACCTCTATGTTCTCTGTGACAACAGGAGGTGGAGCTGTTTCTTCACTCTCATACGCAACAGGTGCTGAATCGCAGGACACTAGAACTGTGATTGTCATCATTAAAGCATAACTGACAAGATACTTTTTCATCATATATGATCTCTTTCCAAAGTGACATTGCACTCATATTAGTTATACGAGAAAAAGAAAATAATGTTCCGTTTTATTTCAAATTTGCTTTTTTCATCAAGTAAACGACATACGAGGCAAATCCATGATTCAAACTGGCGATCTTGCTGTCAAACTCCCACAATGTTCCTGTGTTTTTCGCCATGTAATAAAAATAGTCTTTTATTTCATTCAGCATTTTGTCCTGATATCCATTGGAGAGAAGAATATCCAGTCGCAGATAATTCCCGATAAAAGCATTCGCTTTATGAACTTCAGGAAAAGCGGTATCTCTCTTTGGCCCGAATGAGGTGATTAATGTATGGAACAATTCATGATGAGTTTCTTTTGAGGCCACATCGAAGAAAAAAGCGTAATACTGGCATACTTCAGATGTGTTTTCGGTCATGACAAGCTGATTGTTTTCTCTCATGGCATTATCAATGAAGAATGTTCCGTTAAAGGACAATTCAAGAATGGACTTCTTTAGTAAGGCAGCCTGTGTTTCCAGTTTGGAATCATGATACAACTGTGAAGCTGCTTTTAAGGCTCCGTAATATAGCATATTAGAGGGGAAATTGACATCCTGGGTAAAACTATTGGCTTTTGACCATTCTACAAACACCCAGCTTTCCAGTTTCTCTAACAGACCATATTCGTTCAGGAACTTCTTGAAATAATCAAACAGCTTATATATTTTGGTTTTAAACTGCTTTATTAATTCGGTATCACCAGTTCTTTTATGGTAGTCTTCCAGTTCTATCACCAGCCATAAAGCCCAGTTCGGAATAAACATGCCGTTATAATGGTCAGAAGGATAACACATGGGAAACATTCCGTCAGGCAGGCATTTGAACTGTGATGGCAGTAAAAAGTTTTCAAGGAAATTCTTTTCAACGATGTTTTGGTTCGTCAATGCTTTTTCAACCCTTGCGGTGAAGAAAGAATCACATAACCATCCGGCTCGTTCCCTTGAAGGACAGTCCATGAAAATATCTGATGAATTCTGCTTGAAGGTTCTGACTCCGGCTTTATACACTTCGTTTAATTCAAAATCATCAATAATAAGATGATCAATGTCTTCGATGGCATTTTCATATTTTCTCACATATAACTGATTCAATATCACAGACCCTTCAAAACAGGCAAGCTTGATGAATTTATATGAATATGGTTCAAATGATTCAAGCAAGTAATCACCTTTATCAAGTTCATAATAGAGTGCATTGACACATCCTGCTCTTTTAATATCTACTTCGTTATCAATCAGAATTTCATCAAACATCATAACCAGTCTGGAGGGACTGGTGACATGAACAGATAATCCTAAAAATCCTGTAATCAGATTCTCCAATTCAAATATCCTGAACTCTTTATCTTCAATTTTGACAGGAGGAACATAGTTTTCTGTTTCACTGATCAGTGTGACTGTTTTAAGTTCGTCAAGATACTTTGAAAAATGAAACTGAAGTTCTTCCACCTTGTATCCTTTGTATTGATCGTTCACTTTGTTTAAAAAGGGACTGTCAATATACTTTTCAGGAATTACATTTTCGTGAATGACACCGTGACCTGCCATAGAAATTGGCTCTTCTTTCATGTAAGTTGAATGAATGATATTTCTGTCGATGAGGTTCTTCAACCCAACTTCCTCCAGCGGTACAGCGGCAACAGTCATATGACTGTCTTTCCTGTACTGATCGTATTTGTCATCAAGGCGATAGACTTCAGTAAAGGTTCTCTGAAAGCTGAAGCGCTGAACTTTCTGAACTCTTCCTTTTATCTCAAAAGCTTCGAAACCACCATCTTTCAGGGTAGCACATATTACTTCATGATCTGCTTCGAGCTCAGCCTGTAGAAAGGAAGGCTGATCAAGAAGATAATAGCTGTTCATATTATAGCCTGCTACTTCAATAATCAGCAGGTTCTGACCGTTTTCAAGAAATTTCTTCAAATCAATTTCATCTACTCTGTAATAATCATGAGGCCCTCTGGCAGGACCATGCGACACAAACTGATTATTAAGATATATCCTGTAAATTGAGGAGGCAGCCAGTTTCAAGATGACATCTGATGCTTTTACAGCATCGAACACACATCTGAACCCTAATGTGACATTCATTTCAGTTTGCCGTCCACTCTGCCATACTGCCTCTGCTTTTTTAAAATATTGATTTCCCATTATTTGCACCACCTGATCTGCTGTATTTTTATACACTGTAAAGTATCTATATTATACATCAGAATAAAGGGATAGATAAATTTAAACTTGATATATATGATATAATTAAAGAAGCGGGAGGTATTTTTAATGCCTGAGAGTAAAGATAATTGCATATTCGTCATTTTTGGAGGAACTGGTGATTTAACAAAGAGAAAACTGATACCGGCACTATATAATCTGTTCATCGAGGACAGATTGTCTAAAAATTTGATGATAGTATCCATTGGAAGAAGAGACTATACCAATGAATACTATATAGAATTGATGGAAAGGGCAGTAAGACAGTTTTCTGAAGATACTTTTTCTGCAGAGAAATGGGAAGTTTTCAAAGAAAGAATCTGCTATAATCAATTTGACTTTTCAAGTGATTTCGACGGGTATCGGTTACTTGACCGGTTTCTCAGATCGCTTGATGAAAAACATGATACAAAAGGAAACCGGATTTTTTATCTCGCTGTCCCTCCCGATGCTTTTGAAACCATCATTGAAAACTTGAAAAAATTCAGGATGATTGAAAACACTGCTTCCTGGGAAAGGGTGATGGTTGAAAAGCCGTTTGGTTCCAATCTTGAGACAGCTCAAAATCTGAATGAGAATATTTCCAAGAATCTGCCTGAAGATAAGATTTTCAGAATTGACCACTATCTTGGAAAAGAAATGATACAGAATATCATGGCCATCAGATTCGGTAATTCTATCTTTGAACCTTTATGGAATCATCACTATATTGATAATATCCAGATTATCTCCATGGAAACAATCGGAGTGGAAAACAGAGGAGCCTATTATGAAAGCACAGGTATTTTAAAAGATATGCTGCAGAATCATATTCTGCAGATGCTGGCACTCATTTCCATGGAACCACCCATCAATATGGAACCCGAATCAATCAGAGATGAAAAAGTAAAAGCCATCAGGTCTCTAAGGCTTTTCAATCATCAGTCAGCCAGAGAAAATATTGTGCTGGGGCAATATGGCAAAGGTAAGGAAATGAAAGCCTACCGGGAAGAAGAGAATGTCTCATCTGATTCGAAAGTGCCGACATTCATTGCCCTTAAAGCCTGTATAGATAATTTCAGATGGGGAGGTGTCCCTTTTTATATTAAGGTTGGGAAAAGCTTGAATGATAAGTGCACAAAAATTGTTGTTCAGTTTAAAAAGCTTCCAGGAATCAATAATTACAGGGAATTTGACCATACAAAACCTAATATACTTGTGATTAGAATACAACCAAGTGAAGGCATATTCTTTCAGATTAATGCAAAAAAACCTGGAAACGAGTTTCTGATTAATAATGTTGAGCTTGATTATTGCCAGAAATCAAAATATTCCAGTAATTCAACAAAAGCATATGAACGTCTAATTCTAGAGGCGATAAGAAACAATTCATCACTGTTCACAAGATGGGATGAACTTCAGTATTCATGGAAATATATTGAAAGCATAGAAGAGTCAACCAGTGACTTTGAATTATCTTATCCGAATTACAGTGCTGGAAGTCAGGGGCCTGATCAAGCAAGTCTTCTGATAAGCAGAGACGGAAATAAATGGTGGACCTAAATGAGAATATATGATGTATCAATGCTTATCCATCACGATATGGAAGTATACAAAAACAAAAATGAGAAGAAACCTGTGCTGACATTTTTAAAAACTTTTCCACAGGACGGTTATAACGAATCGAGTATTTTAATGGATATTCATACAGGTACTCATATCGATGCTCCGTTTCATATGATCAATCAGGGTGATACCATAGAAAAAATTAATCTGGAAAACCTGATCACGACCTGCTATGTTCTTGATATGACCTTTTGCTCTGGAAAAATAACAAAAGATGATTTACTGAAAAAAAAGATCAGAGCTCAGTCATTTATTCTTTTAAAAACCGGTAATTCTTATGAAAGTGAGTTTAACAGCGAGTTTGTCTACCTTGACTCAAGTGGTGCCGCTTATCTCAGTTCATTATCATTAAAAGGTATCGGTATTGACGGTTTAGGCATTGAAAGAGCACAGAAAAACCATGATACCCATCATATCTTGATGGAGAAAAACATAATCATTATCGAAGGGCTCAGACTTGAAGAGGTGGATGAAGGTGAATATAAGATGATTGCTTTACCACTTAAAATCAAAGGTGCTGACGGAGCGCCTGCAAGGATTGTACTGATTAAAGAATAAATTATAGTTAGTATACAAACAAAATTGTTTAACAATTGTCTATGATGGTATAATAAATATATACAGAAAATGTCTGAAAGGACATAAGCAGGAAGGTTACATAATGGGGTTTGAACTCAATTTGAATTTAGGAACAGCCAAAAGCAGAAAAGTGGAAACAGGAATTATCTACGATACATTAATTGTTGGTGGAGGACCTGCAGGACTGAACGCTGCGCTATATGCAAAAAGAAAAGGATTGAACGTCGGAGTCATTACCGAAAAAGTAGGTGGTCAAGTATTGAATACCTATCTGGTTGAGAATTATCTTGGTTATAAGAGCATCACCGGTGAAGAACTGATGGCGAAATTTGAAGAGCATGTCAAAGAATATGATGTTCCTGTGACAACAGAAGAAAAAGTGGTAAGGATATTAAACAACGAATACAAGGAAATACATACCAGTAACGGTAATGTCTATCTGGCAAAAACAGTCATACTGGCTTCAGGAACAATTCCGAGAATGCTCGATGTTCCAGGTGAAAAAGAGTTTTACAGTAAAGGGGTTTCCTATTGTGCTATCTGTGACGGATCCTTGTATCAGCAAGGTGTAGTCATTGTAGCAGGAGGAGGAAATTCAGCAGTTGGAACAGCTATTGACATGGCCAGAATTGCCAAGAAAGTTAAACTGGTACATCGAAGCGAATTCAGAGCAGATAAAATTTTACTGGATAAGCTCTATGCTCTGACCAATGTTGAGATATTTCTTCAGACTAAAATTGAAGAAATACAAGGGAAGTCAAGAATGACAAATATCGTCGCTCTTGATAAGAAAACGAACAAGCATATTGTGATTGAAGCAGAAGGAATTTTCATTGAAATAGGTCATATCCCAAAGACAGAATGCTTACATGGAATGATTGATTTAGATGATAAAGGAGAAATCATTGTAAATAGCAAAGCAGAAACAAACATACCAGGTATCTATGCGGCAGGTGATGTGGCTCAGGGAGAGTACAAACAGATCATCATATCAGCGGCAGAAGGTGCAAAAGCTGCGTTAAGTGCAAATGAATATATAAATGAAGGAAAACATTAATTAGGAGGAAGAAAAAATGGCAATGATTGATGACAATTCAAAGACTCAGATCAAGAATGTCTTTGGACAAATGAAAGAAACAGTCAACGTAATCATAGTGACAAAGAAAGAGCATTGTGATACTTGTGAGGACACAGTGAATTTCATTACTGAAATAACAGATTTAAGTGAAAAACTGACCTTGGAAGTAATCAATGAAACCGATGACAAAGCGAAAACATTAAATGTGGAAATGGCACCTGCCATTATACTTTTAGGAGCAGATGGAAAGGATTATGGAATTAAATTCTATGGAATCCCTGCCGGTCACGAAATCAACTCATTTATTATGGGAATTCTTGAAGTGTCAGGAACAGGAGAAACCCTGTCTGATAATTTAATGAAGAGAATCAACGGAATCAGCAAGCCGGTCGACATCAAAGTATTTGTAACACTGGGTTGTCCGCACTGCCCCGGAGCAGTCGCAAAAGCTCATAAAATCGCACTGTTAAATGAGAATGTTCATGCAGAAATGATTGAAGCAAATATTTTCGGTGAAGTAGCACAGAAGTATAATGTCAGCAGTGTCCCTAAAATTGTATTCAATGATGGATCAGAGCTGATAGGCGATCAGCCAATAGAAGCTTTTTTGAGCACTATTGAAACATTATCATAAATAAAGATTAATTATCAGTAATAAGAGGTATAATTAGTCTATAGAAAAGAGGAGGGAAAAATAATGAAACAGAGATTAGTAGATGAAATCAACAAACAGATCACATATGAATTTTATTCAGCCTTTCTATATTTATCAATGGCATCGTACTGTGCAGAAAATGATCTGCCAGGATTTGAGAACTGGTTTAAAGTTCAAAAAGATGAAGAAGAATTTCACGCCACAAGGTTTTTAACTTATCTTCATGACAGAAATCAGCATGCAGTGATAACTGGATTCGAGAATCCGCCGACTGAGTTTACATCATTACTGGATGCACTTGAAAAATCCATTGAGCATGAAAAGTTTGTTACCGGAAGAATCAATTACCTGATGGATATTGCATATGAAGAAAAAGATTACTCAGCTGTTGATTTTCTGAACTGGTTTGTCAAAGAGCAGACCGAAGAAGAAAATTCATTTAACATCCAAAGAGGACAAGTAAAATTAGTGGGAGATAATGGACCAGGACTGTTTCAATTAGACAGAGAAGCAGCAACAAGAGTCTTTACGCCTCCTGTGATTCCATAAGAAGAATAAGTAAAACAAGAAACTGCATTTTACCAGATGCAGTTTTTTTATGATAAAATTTAACTGATGTGTCCAATTTGAGTAACATATGACGGATATTTAGGTAGGAGGTAGAAAACTTGATAGACAATAAGATATGTAATATGTTACAGCATAAAGACCAGAACGGACTATCTGTGATTATAGACGAGTACGGTGGTTTGTTAGCCTATATTGCTAAAAACCACGGGATTACTGATGAAAAAGATATTGAAGAGTGCTTAAGTGATATTCTTTTCACCATCTGGAAACGGTTTGACAAATTTGATTGCAGCAGATCGAGTTTCAAGACATGGATTGTGCTTCTTGGAAAAGGATGCATGGTTGATTTTATCAGAAAGAATAAAAAACACAGAAAACTAATCAGTATAGAGCAGGTAAATGAAGCAGAGCTCAAATACACTATCGAAGAAGATTCATTTAAAATTGCAGATATGATCGATTTGCTGCCGCCGCCTGATGATGACATATTTTATAGAAAGTTTATTCTGGGAGAAAGTATCAAGGAAATTGCAGAGGTGTTACATTTGACAACGGAAAATATCTATAAGAGAGTAGCAAGAGGAAAAAACAGACTCAGTCATCTGATAAACAAGGAGGAAGTATGATGAATAAAGTAAATGAATATATAAACAGTATTGATCATGAAAAACACAGGTTAAATGAAAAAACAAAAAAAGCAATCATCGGAAAAACCAAAAGGAGAATCAGAAAAAGAAAAGTGAATGTCATTAATATGATTGCAGCGGTCATTTTATTCATGTTTGTTTTTCTGGCTTTTATACCTGACACACCTGTCAATTCATTCCTTAAGCAAGCATTTTCATTTATACCGGGTATAGGTGTCAAAGCTGAGATTGAAGAAAGTGCAATCACTGCTGTCCTGAAAGAAAAAGTCATATCAGAAAAGGACAATCAGTATGTTGAAATCTATGTGGCTTATATTCAGGGAGACTATTTGAATGTCAGGCTGGATACTAATCTTTTCTATAACCAATCAATGACAAAAGAGGAGGCTTTACAAAAAGCTGCTTCTGAAATTATGGAACAACCGCTTCTTAAAGTAGCGAATAGGACAATTGAACCTGTTCAGATTATTTATTCAGGAAATCTTTTCAATATAAGCTATGAGCTTGAAGAAAGTGAAAAGGATTCAGAAGAATTCACAGTCTGTTTTGAAGGGTCTAATGTGATGACATCATTCAGACTTGAGCAAGTGTCTTCCATTAGTAATCCTGAGGAAGCAGGATATTATACAGTTATTGATGACATGATGTTTTTTGCTAATATGAAAAGAGAACAGAACAGCTGCGAAGTCATCATAAGCTCAATCATTCCCGATGAATACAAGAATATTTCATTTGAATGGAGTGACATAGAAAATGGTATATTTAAAACACCGGTTCATATCGTTGATGAAGAGGGAAACACCTATTACCCGCTGGAACTGAATCTTGATAAAAACAAGTTCAGAAACACATTCTATTTTGATGTTCCAGAAGACAAAGCAAACCTGGAGCTTGTGATTCCGCAGTTTCTGTATGACATCAGTGATGTCGGGAGAAAAATAGTCAGACTACCTTATAATGAGGATATCAGGATACTTGATTCTGTTTTTGAAATGAAAAGTCATTTTATTACACTAAAAAGCATTTCATTTGTTGCTGAAGAACTGAAACTTGATATTAGTGCTGAAAATAGAAATGACAATCTGAATACGGTAATAAGAAGAGTGCTTCCCAAGTTTTATGTAAAACGGGAGTGGCTTGGAGGGTACCATATGATCTCACAGTATATAACTGCTGACCCGTGGAGTCCGGATAAGCAACAGGGGATATCCTATGGAGCTTATGAAGGAATGAAGGAAAAACAGACTATTGAAATTGTCCTTGATGCGGAGATGGCATATACTGGAGAAATACGAATAAAACTGCATTAAAAAAAGACCGGAAATTCCGGTCTTTTAATGTTGTGTTGTTTTTTATTCTTCCATTAGAGTGATGTTTTCGCTGATTAAAAGGGTTGCTACACCATTTTCCACACCAGTCGGACCATTGATCCAGACTGAAAATGCAGATTCACCTTCATTGAATGTAAGTTCTGTTTTATATAATGTGGCTTTCCATGTTCCTTCGCCTTCTTCGTCAGTCATAAATGTAAATGGCTGAATGTTGCTTGTCAGTAAACCAGGATAAGCAGTTCCCTTAAGAACTTCTTCTGCTTTATCTTCAGTTGTTACAGAACCAGAGAATAAGCTGGAATCTGTCCATACACCGACTAATGTGCCGTCATCATTGATTACTAAGGTATCAACTGCGAAATAACCTGTTTCTTCCTTAGTGTCAGGATCGATACGTGTGACTGTAAGTGTCAGAGCACTGCCGCTTAGAATCCCTGTAATCATTTCATCAACTACTTCAGGCATAGCAGCATTACTTGAGCCATAACCGGTTACTACGTTATTTACGACGCTGTCTATGGTCATTAAGTGGTTATAGGGTACACTTCCGAGCACATAAGTCATTTCATATTCACCTTTGATATCCCAGGCTTCAACTGTCTTCTCATAACTTTTGGCAACATAGACGGTATAACTGGTGAGCGGGGTTAATCCACCCATTTTACCTGTAAGCACGGATGGTTCTAGACCGTTTACATTGGTGACTGTCAGTTTTGAGGCTTCATCAGATCCTGCAATGTCAAATTGACCGTATGGCAATACCATGACATCACCTGATAAAAAGAAATCATATTTTTCTATTTTGTTCTGATCGATTTCCCCGTGTTTTTCAATATGCTTTTCATACATATTTCTATATTTTTCCTGGGAAATAACATTTCCTTTGCCAGGTAACTCTGCTTTTTTCACAGCAAATACCGGTACTGCGGCTGTTAAAAGTAATGCTATTACCATTAATACAACTAATAATTTTTTCATAATCTTTCCTCCAATAATACGTAAGTGATTTTACCAACATGATTCACTTAATTAGTGATAATTACTACTATTGACTATATATACGGACAGCTTCACAGTTTTTGGGGGTCAATCATGTTAATTATGAATTTACAAACACTTTTACCTCTTAAGATTAAGTTGTGATAGAAGATTCATAGTGTTAGAATGAAATTACATAAAGTAAATCAGATGTGAGGTTGCTATGAATCAATTCAAGACTTCGGTATTTAATCCAAAAAGGATTGCCAGCTGGTGGTGTACGATAGAAGACCTGCTTTGGTCTGAAAAGAAGATCGTTGAAAAGATCAAGAGAAATGCAGAAGCTTTTGCAAAGGCTGATATTGATACAGCCATTAATTTCGGATTTCATGTCCGGTTTGATTTCTCAAACTATTTTGGACAGCTTCATAGTTATTATGCCAATGTATGTGAAGAACTGCATAAATATGATATCAAATTCATGGACCACTATTCATGCAACCATGTACAGCGACCCAGAAATGAAGAGGAATTCAAAAAACTTCACAGGAATCACAGACACCACATCTTACTATTCCATGATCCTGTGGCGGCCAGTCATGCACAATATGAAGGTCACTTTTTCAATGATCTCTGTGAAATTGACTTACAAGATGGAAGCAGAGGTTACTCAAAAGCATATCAGCTGGAGGTGTTCTGCCATAATAATCCCGGGTTTTTGGATATGCATCAGAAATACTTGAAAAGGCTTCTGAATGACGTTCCGATGGATGGCATACAGGTAGATGACATGTGTGATTATGCGGGACTGACCACTTGCGGATGCAGGTACTGCCGGGACAGGTTTAAAAAAGAATATGGTAAAGAGATTCCACCTTATGATAATAAGCAGTTCTGGGGAGATATAGACAATAAAAGTGAATACTACTGGGGGAATTATGACAATCGCGATTTCAGGGACTGGATTACCATGAAGGCAGATTCTGTAGCTGATCACCTTAAGTTGATTAAAGAAACAGTTGGAGAGTTGCCATTGATGACATGCTGTTCCAGTTCCGGACCGATACTGCTAAACGGATTATCTCTGAATCTTGAGAAACTGGCACCTCACCTTGATATGTTTATGCTTGAAAACTGCGGAATTGATGTTAGCAGTGTGAATTGGGTGAGAATGGATGCGGAAGCACTTCACCAGAAGGATATTGCCCAAAAAAGGGATGATGCCACTACCATGGCCATCAGCTATTCCATTTATGAACCCAGCGGATATCTCGGGTGGGCATTAAGCAGATACTGGGGAGTAGGCAACTGGAGCAGCACTCTAAATCAGAGGCTGGAAAAAGATCCTGATGATGCCAAGGAGATTTTCGATATCATCAGACCATATAACAACTGGGAAGTGGCTTACAGCCAGTTGAGTGATGAAGGAAATGAACTTGTTGAAATCAGGCTGGCAAGCAATAAGTTCTGCAGAGAAAACGGATGGCGTGATGATAAAGGAGCAGAACACTGGGATAAAATAAAAAAATGGTCTGCCTACTTTGTTGAGAATGATATCGGTTATCGTTTTATCAGAGCAGAGGAGATTGCAGATAAAAATGCATTAAGCAAGGAGACTACCCCTGTCATTTTCGATGGCATGGGGTGTGTGTCAGACAATCAGTACATGGCGATTGCTGACTATCTTGAAAAAGGTAACAAAGCACTGATCTCTCTTCCTTTCGGGACACATGATGAAAAAGGGGTTAAAAGAGCTGTTCCTTTATCACAGCTGCTGCTTGAACAAAATTATATGAATCTTTCAGTCATTGAAACTTCCACTGAAGCAGAATCGCTGAAAAAAATCATGGAAGCATCCGGGTTCAACCCGGTGATAATTCAGATAAAAGGAGATCACCGATGGGCACTTCGTATCAGAAAACATCATGGGAAAGTGGTTCTTCATTTGTTGAATCAGGCATTGAAAGCGATTCCTCATTCTTCTTTGAAAGACAGTGCAGGCCGTGCGATACTTGAAGGTATTGAGTCAAAAATTGAAGATAATGTGCTGTCTTTCAGATTTAACTCTGAAAAACTGGCTTTGAAAAACATGACATTATTAAGTCCTGAACTTGGTGAGGAAACAAGAGAAGTTACCATTACTGAAGTGAATGAGCGCATGTCAGAATTACAGTTTGATTTATCCGGCATTACAATATATGCAGTGATACAGGAGCATTAATGGAATTTATTGAAATCATTTTAACGATTATCCCATTAGTGATAGCAATAAGCCTTGGCTATCTTCTGACAAAATCAGGTTTTTTAAAAGCAAATTATATTGATGCCTTTAAAAAAATTGTAGTAAACATTACATTACCTGCAGGCTTATTAGTTGCTTTTTCTTCTATTCAATTTAAAGTTAAATACATTATCATTTTTGCAGCAGTTTTTGTGACTTGCTATATTTTGCTGCTTATCGGAAAACTCATAGCCGGAATCTTCAAAGTAAAATCACCTTATTTCCCATATTTACTGACGGGGTTTGAAGCGGGAATGATGGGATATGCACTATATGGCGGTCTATATGGCATGGATAAGATTTCAGAATTCGGAATCATTGATATCGGGCAGGTGACTTTTGTTTTTCTGATACTGGTACCTGCAGTCTTAAGTATAGGTAAAGAGAAAAGTGATGAATCTCGAGTTATCGCTTCTTT
Organism: Clostridia bacterium; assembly: GCA_016938455.1. Taxonomy (GTDB): domain Bacteria; phylum Bacillota; class Clostridia; order DUPQ01; family DUPQ01; genus JAFGUQ01. The sequence continues at coordinate 11,767 of JAFGUQ010000288.1, read as the reverse complement.
AAAAACAGCGGTAAATTCTCCAGTCATCTGGGCCATCATAATTGGGTTGCTGCTGTCTGTAGCAGGCATATATCAATATGAAAACACAACACTGTTTAAAGGATTATTAAATATCTTCAATTTCCTGTCAGCACCTACATCACTTCTTATCTGCTTCATCATAGGGAGTGGTCTGAAACTGTCAGTAAAAGGAATGAAAAAAGAGGTTATGACAGCTTTTTTGAAAGTACTTATGGCTTTCATATTTGCTTTATTGCTTAAAGTAACACTTCTCAGAATTCTGGGAGTAGAAGCAATGTTATCACGAGCTCTTGTTTCAATGTTCATACTTCCGGCTCCTTTTGTCATCCCTGTATTCATGAGCAGACAGAACGAGAGTGATATAAATTATGTGTCAAATACACTATCTATTGGAACAATAGTGGGGCTTTTACTTTTTATCTTATTAGCTTTATTAAATTTTCAATAAGGTGTAAAATAGATATATTAAGGGTTAAAACTGTAATTATGTCAGGAGAATTCAAATGAAAATAATTGAAACGCAGAATCTAACTAAATTTTACGGTAAAAATCGCGGAATTGAGAATGTATCGCTTACAGTAGATGAAGGCGAGATATTCGGCTTCATCGGTCCGAACGGAGCCGGTAAGTCCACTACCATCAGACTGCTATTATCACTGATTTATCCGACTGGCGGCAAAGCAGAGGTGTTTGGAAAAGACTGCTTCAAGTTTGGCCATGACATCAGACAGGAGATTGGATATCTTCCTTCTGAAGTTTTCTATTATGATAAAATGAGAGTCAAGGAACTTCTTAATTACTCTGCCAGTTTCTACAAGAAAGACTGTACAAAGAGAATGAATGAACTCGCAGAAATCATGGGACTTGACCTGAACCGAAAAATAGATGAACTTTCTTTTGGTAATAAAAAGAAAGTGGGAATTGTCCAGGGGCTGCTTCATCAGCCAAAGCTTATAATCCTTGATGAACCTACCAGCGGACTGGATCCGTTAATGCAGCAGAACTTTTTTGATCTGATTTCAGAAGAAAATAAAAGAGGAGCCACCATATTCTTTTCATCCCACATTTTAGGGGAGGTTCAGAAACTTTGTAATCGTGTAGCGATCATAAGAGATGGAAGAATCATCAAATTAGAAGATATCAAGACATTAAGAACAGCAAATTACAAGAAAATTCATCTAAGAGCAGACGCTTTTAAAGCAGAAGAGTTTGAGATTGAAGGTGTCAGTAATATACATACACATGATGGTGAAATCAGTTTCTTTTACAGAGGCGATATCAATAAAATGCTGCAGGTGATTACATCAAACCAATTGATTGATGTCACAATTGAAGAACCTACACTTGAGGAAATCTTCATACATTATTACCAATAGGAGAAAATGATGATTATATTTAAGCAGGAATTCAAAAGCAACTTCAAGTCATGTATGATATGGTCTTTTTCCGTATCAATATTAATTTTAATGTTCATGTCTTTTTATACTTCTTTTTCAAAAAATGCAGAAGCATTCAACATGATCATGGCAAATTATCCGAAAGCCATGCTTGAAGCCTTTGGCATGAGTGGGGTTAACCTTTCTGAAGTGGCAGGGTATTTTACTTTTACTTTCTTATTTGTTCAGATCTGTCTTGCCATACAGGCATCAAACTATGGTTTTGCAGTTCTCTCTCTGGAAGAAAGAGAAAGAACAGCTGATTTTCTGATGGTCAAACCGGTTAAGAGAATCAGTATCATCACAAGTAAACTTCTGGCAGCGGTTTCCATTCTCACCATCACCAATATCGTAGTATGGATAAGCACTTTTGCTTTTGTTGAACTTTTCAGAGACGGGAAAACATATGATATCAATATATTCTTAAAAATGCTTTCCTGTATTATTTTGTTCCAGCTGTTTTTCTTGGCTGTCGGAATGGTTATTTCCGTATCGGTCAAGAAAATCGGAAGTGTTTTATCTTATTCAATGAGTCTGTCGTTCGGGTTATATATCGTCAGTGCCTTCGGAAGTATCATTGGAGAAAAAAAGCTGGCTTATATCACACCATTTAAATATTTTGAAATGAACTACCTTGTCATCAATGGTCATTATGACAGATTTATGATTTTCTTATGTGCAGGGATTATAACAGTTTCACTAGTCGCAAGTTATATTCTCTACATTAAAAGAAACATACATTCAGCCAGTTAGGAGGTTACTGCATGAACATAATATTACGAGAATTAAAAGCTAACCTGAAATCCTTCATCATATGGGCTTTGATGATTGTGGTCTTTATAGTCATGGTGATGACTGAATTTTCAGCTTATGCCGGAAATGAGCAGATGCTGTCAGTCTTGGATGCCATGCCAAAGCAGCTTCTTGATGCTTTTAAATTCGGTTCATTTAATCTGACCACAGTGACCGGATTTTTTGGAATCATGTACTCCTATTTTGCACTGATGCTTGGAATCCATGCCATTCTTATCGGAAATTCAATCATTTCAAAAGAAGAGAAAGATAAGACGGTTGAATTCTCATTGGTTTTACCTGTTAAAAGAAGCAGAGTCATTACTTCCAAACTCATTGCTGCATTTATAAACTGTCTTGGATTGACTTTTGTGCTATATTTCACAGCCCTGTTCTCTGCTTTGAAATATATGCCTGAAAACAATTTTCATCCATTTCTTTTCCTATCAACTTCAGGTGTTTTCATTGTTCAGCTAATTTTCCTTTCCATTGGGATATTACTGGGCTGTGCCATGAAAAGATACAAAAAGAGTGGTTACATCGGAGTCAGTATCATATTAGTCACATATATTATGACATTGTTTCTGGAGTTGACTGATAAACTTGATTTTCTGAAGTATCTGACACCTTTTAAATACTTTGATACTATAAATATCAAAAACGACATGTCACTCGATATCAAATATATTCTTTTATCAGCCGGGATAATAATTGTATGTATTACAGCGGCTTATCTTTCATACAGAAAGCGGGATCTTTATATTTAAATAACCATATTTTGGAGATATAATATGACAATGCATAGAAAGAGGAATAAAAGTCTTGGACTAAAAGAATTAGTTGCGATTGCACTTGGCGGAATGGTAGGCGGAGGCATCTTCACCATTTTAGGCGTCTCTGTATCGATGATTAAGAATCTGACACCGGTGGCTATATTCTTAGGTGGCATGATTGCCCTTTTAGCCGCTTACTCCTATGTAAAATTAGGTGTTTATTACAAAGATGAAGGTGCCACCTATGCATTTATCAAAAGAACATATCCGGGATCTCATTTTGCACCTGCCATGATCGGATGGTTTGTTGTGTTCGGGTATATCAGTACTCTTGCTTTATACGCCTATACATTTGCTTCTTACTCTATCAGCGGCACAGCATTTGCACATGATATCTGGGTCAGAAAAATCGTTTCCATCGGAATTATCTCTGTTTTTACTGCTGTTAATGTGTGGAGCGTCAATGGTATGGGAAAAATTGAAGATCTGATGGTCTATACAAAGCTTTTGATTCTCTTTGTCATTTCCATAGTGCTCATTAAAGTAGGTGCTCCAAATATGCAGGACTTTCTGACTTCTTTTGGAGGCGAAATAAAAACAATCAGCTTCATCAGTGTGCTGATTGTCTCATCCATCACTTTTGTTGCCTATGAAGGATTTCAGCTGGTGATCAATGCGACGAATGAAATGAAAAATATTGAAAAGAATATTCCACATGCAATTTACACGGCTATTTTCCTGGCTGTATTAATTTATCTGGTTATTTCTTTTGGAGCGCTACTGGCTATTCCAGCTCAGGACATCATACAGAACAAGGAATTTGCTTTAGCCGCAGGAGCAGGAAAAGCACTGGGTTCTATTGGTTCTTCACTTGTCATTCTAGGTGCTGTGCTGGCTACCAGCAGTGCTATCAGCGGAACTTTGTTTGGCTCCTCAAGGCAGATGGCTGCTATTTCGGAAGACAGATATCTGCCGACTTTTCTAAGCAAAAGAAAAATGAATATTCCCATATCTGCAATTATCACCATGGCGGTAATTTCAAGTCTTTTAATTCTTGTCGGCGGACTTGAACTGATTCTGGAATTCGGAAGTGTCACTTTCTTGCTTGTTTCTCTGTTAATGGCTATTGCTAACTTTAAAATGAGAAAGAAAACAAATTCCTCTCCTTTGATTACTCTATTAGCAATTGGAGCTCTTTCATTAGGAGGTATTCTGATCCTGTATTATGAATTTACTCATGCATTGCATCAGATGCGTTTTATCATCGCCATGTATATCGTTCTTACCATCGGAGCTTATGTTTTTTCAAGAAGAAAAAATATGTCTCAGCCTGAAGCAAAGTAGGCGTGCCAATAAAAAAACCAGTGATTATACTGGTTTTTTAAATGGAGGGTTTTTATTTGATTTCTTCTGTTTTTATTCCCGCAGTATCAATTAAATCAATGAAATAGGCTTTTAACTCATCGGCATCTTGCGTAAGTAGCTCCCGGTAACCGTCATTGTCCTGCAGAGTCATTCCAGTGGTAATGTTAAATGCTGTTTTAGAAATCATATCACCTTCAAAATAGTAAAGGTAAGTGAAGTCATCTGATATGTAGTTATATGCAAATACCTCTTGTTCATAATCATTTGAAAATGTTCTAACGAAACTGGTTTTATCAAGAGCAAACAATTCCATCACCTGCACATTATCTTGCAACACATTCCGGCTATAAATCCCTGAGACTAAATAGAAGTCAATCTGTGCAAATTTATCATCAAGTGTCTGAACAGAGGTTTCTGGTTGAGAGATGGTTTTGCTGTCTATGCATCCTGCCGATAACAGGATAATCAATAAACTGATAATCAGTAGTTTTTTCATTGTTTTCTCCTTTATCTGCATTACAGTTCACTGATTATTTCTGCCGCTTCCGCTACCTCATCTTCTGAAGGAATTCCATTTGCAGTACAATCTTGAATTAATAATCTTGACTGAATTTTTGTTTCCAGTCTAATCTGGAGATTGTATTTCTGAGTATCTCTAATCTGAATTTTCAGCGCTTCGATGGCATCAGTGTTCTGGCTTTTTTGAGCTTCACTCATATTCTGGTAAAGCTGACTCATTATCTGCAGTTCAAGTTTACATTCCTCTGTCAACTGCAGCTGTTCCTGAAGCTGTGCGGTTGTCTTCAACTTCAAAGCAGCCGGCTCGAGCCTGCCTTCCACGAACTTGTTAATTACCTGGTTCATTTCCTGGCTCTGTTCTGAAGCCTTTGTCATAACTGAAACTGGTGATTCGCTTGGTTGTCCACTTGCTGCTGGTGTGTTTTCAGGATTGTTATTCTGAGCATTTTCTGCAAATACAGCGGTTACTGACAGACTCATTAAGAGAGAAACGATAAGTAGCACTGTTAATATTTTTTTCATTTTTGATAACCTTCTTTCTTATATTGTTTTAACTATATTCTAATATTACAAAGAAAACATATTAGAATGATGGCAGAATCAAGTGAAATTGTGTTAGTGGACTTAAATGTAAAATGTAATCACGGTCTAGTTTTAAACAGGAAAGAACATGAAAGAATAAAAAAGGTTTATTGTGGAATATAATATAATAAAAATTGAGTAATTGCCAAATTTTGAAAAGTATGTTACTATTTTTTTGGGGTTGAAACTATAGATTTATTTATATTGATGAAAGAAGGTAATTATGAAAAGGAAAATAGTGATATTATTTTGCATATGCTGTTTATTATTAGTAGCATGTCAATCAGCCGATAAGGCTATGGAAAAGATAATGGAAACTTATCAGACAGGCAATTATGATGAATTTGTTACCGAAGTGGACTCATTTATCGTTAAATTTCCGGAAAGCGGTAATCTGCTTGAAAGTAAAGTACTTCCGCTGCTTAAAGATGAATCGACAACGCTCATAAGCCAAAACGATTATGAAGCGGCGAAAGTAAAAAGCGAGCTGGCTAAGAAATGGTTCAATTCATCTGATGTTGACAATATGATTTTAGATGCTTTGGAAAATGATATCGTTGCACCGTTAAATGATGATGACTTTGATAAGTGCTTTGAAATTTCAATGAGTGAAAAGTCACTGCTAAATGGAAGCAGCCAACTTGAACAGATAATCTATTCAGATATTGCAGGTAAAATTGAAAATTCCATTTCAAATGAGGATGTGAAGTCTGCATATGGTTATTATGAATTATTAAAATCAAAATTTGAAAGTAAAACAGATGAAGCTTTAAGTAATATTTCAGAATATGTTAATCAATTAGTCAGCACAAAAATTCAGAATAGTGAAGAAATGGATGCAAAGACACTATATGAAACCTGTGTCGCTTCATTTGGTGATATATTTGACAGTAACTTACATGAAGTTATTTACAAACCTGTTGCTAAACCGAAAATTACCATTGGTAAGTTAGTCTATATAGATCAAGAACCTGTTATCGGTATATCCAGTGACGAAAATGCTGCAATATACTACACAACAAACGGAACAGAACCTAATATGAAATCCAAGTCATATTTGGACCCTATGGAAATCCCTAAAGGTGAAATAACATTGAAAGCTGTTGCTGTAAATAAGTTTGAAACTGTTTCTGAAGTAGCATCAATTCAGTTTACGAATAAAGACGGGGATTATTACTGGCTGGAAGAAAACAGAGATGGCGCTAAATACAAGAAAGCATTTTCTCCAAATAATAAAGATGTGTTTGATATATTTGATACGATTCCATTAGAAATGGCAAATGGATTTGCTGAATCAATTAATGAACCATATTTCTTTAATTATAATATATCTTTTATAAGGCTTTACTACAGATTTGTCCTTTATTTTAAAGATTATCTGGAACTTTTCCCTGAATTAATGCCAGGATTTCGTGAAATCGTGGGTAATGGATATTATGTTGATAACAATATCTCTTATCAACCGACAAAAGATGTCAATGTTACTGCATACAACATTGAAAGGGGCTTTGCAAGTGACGATGCAGCTTATTCAATTTTCGAGGACATTGAATATACTGGATTAATTGTTTTCACTGGAGCTTCAGGATACATAAAAGAAAATTTCCCTGACAGTGATTTATGTAAGAAAATTGATTTGTTCATAGATGCGATGACGGCTATTGAACCAAATATGACACACAAATATTTTGAAGAAGTTCTTCCAAAATATTTAGAAGAAAATCATAAATATATTTTGGATACAATTTTAGAAAACATAAAGCAGTAAAACAGAATATTTTGAAATTCCTTCTAAATTAAAAAGAGAGGTAAACTGATGAAAAAAGCGTTAATAGGTATTATAATTTTAGTGAGTATGCTGATGATATCCTGTGAAAGTAATACTCAGGATTTTATTGAAAACGATTCACAAAATACTGCAACTTCAGATAGCTTACCTCTCTCTTCAAAACCAGACAGCTCACCTACTGTTAAGCCAGTAATAACACCGGCACCATTACCAACCGAAAAGCCGGTGTTGACCCCATCACCTTCAGCACAACCGGTTGTAACACCGTCTCCGACATCAAAGCCGGTACTGATACCATCTCCGACACCTGTTCCGACAACAACACCATCTCCAACTCCGAGACCTGTGCTGACTCCTTCGCCGACACCATTACCAACACCTACTCAGAAACCTGAAAATCAGGTCATCGGAACAATGCCGCTTTATGTAGGACAACTGTTGTCCGCTACAGAAGCCAGGAAGAGTCTAAGCGAATTCGGTGCAAAACTGATTGAAATCAGAGAGTACTACTCTGACTACTACGAAAAAGACTATGTCATTTACCAGAATATTGATGAAGGTAAAACGGTGAAGAATACTTATCTTTTTGTGCTTGAAATCAGTCTTGGACCAGATCCGGCACACCTGGAAACAATCAATGACTTGATTAGAGAAAAAAACTGGCCACAGGATTTGGCGCCTTGCATCACTGCATCCATAAGATTCATAATTGACAATACCAGTTTATCTGAAGAGGAAATCATTACTAAATTAAGAGAGAATATCAGACAAATCAGATATGAAGATATCGGAAACAACCAGGGACAATATGACTATATCGATATTCTTCTAAATAAAGATACTTACTATGAAAAAGTATTGATTCATGAAATGCTTCATGCTTTATCATATGATTATGGCTCTTATAGAAAATTGGGTTTGAACTTAAAATATGACTTCATGTTTGACAGTGGCCTGAATGAGGGCTTTACTGACTATATTGCATCAAAATCGATTGATTTTTCAGAAGGTGCTACCATAAGTATTTTCCCGTGGGGACTGGAAAATCATGCATTCATATCACAGGCATATTCACCTTTTTCCAATATATTAGCACCGATGATTACTATTGTCGGAGATGAACTGATGGAGAAAGTGTTTTTTAGCGATATCGAAAATGCAGAAAAAGCTATTGCAGCAATAGATTCTATTTATGGAAATAACTTCTACGAAGAGAGCATGGAATATCTTTCAGTTTTCCATTATCATGATAATTCCGGAAATTCTAAATATACTGATCAGGATAAATACAGCATAGCCATCAAATATTATGAAAAAATGTATCAAGCATTAGAGCTGCAATATGAAATGTACAAGAATGATAAAAATAAAATAAGCGAATTTTCCGATAACCTTTATTTGATGTACATGTATTTCCCATTTGAAAACGATTACTTCACAATAAAACTGAATCTGCTGACAGAAAAGTTAAACAAGACACTAGTCACACTTTCTCTTCAGGAGAAAGTCAGAAAAACAGGGGTTTTCAATGTTCCTGATTTTAACACTGTCCCCATAGATGACATTGGGAAAATCATTCATACCTATGCCTATGCATCTGTAACATCAGAATATATAAATTACGATTACCCTCATGTTGAAAAGGACAAGCTGGTAAAAGTAATGCATAAAGTTCCTTTGACAAACACATGGTTAGAAGCCAAACCGGGAGGAATGATAGTATATGGTGCAGAGTATGTCATCTACAGATCACTTGGCATTGAATAAAAACTATATTATTTATAGATAATAATTCATAAAATCAAGTAAACTTAAAAATATCTTATCGAAGCAAAGCATACGCTCGGAAGTAATTATTTAATGCTCTAATACTGACAATGTAAAAAATTCATTGTCATATTAATGCTCATGCAAAAGTGAATACAAACACTTAAGGTTAAGAAAAAAGTCAATAAACCACAACAAAGCATATCTGGTCAGGAGCCAATAATGTACTTGATATTCAGAGTGCAGGTGAGGTAAGATATATTCAAGGGATAAATTAATTGTATAGAATACAGTGGCAGTAACCCATTCAGATATTATGGGGAGTACTTTGACAAAGAAACAGGGACCATCTACCTGAGGGTGAGATATTACAACCCTGGTAATGGGAGATTTATTTCGCAGGATAGCTACATGGGTAATGAGCTGGATCCGTTAAGTTTGAACTTGTATATCTATTGTAAAGGCAATCCAATAATGTTTATTGATCCATCTGGTAATTGGACAGTTTACACAATGTATAAAAATAATGGAGATGAGTCAAGCTTTGTAATATATGATAATAAATCCTTCAATGCTTTAATGAGTATTGTAAATGCATTTCCTGGTGGAGGAATAGTTGACTACGGTGATTTATTGTATTTAGTAGCTTTATCAGGTGTTAACAAAATTGGTAGTGATGCTGGTTATGGAGAGATGCTGCCATATAACTTTACTTGGAGTATTTATGACAATTTAGCTGACCCGCTAAATCAATATGCAACAGCAGTAGATGCGGCAAACATATATTTTAATTTCGCAGAAAAAGCAATGGCACAGGGGATATCAAAAGCATCAAATATCATAGCACTTCTGTTAACAGCTCCGAATGTAAGTAGTGGTATTGATTTAGCAAAAAAAGACAAATATATTGAAGCGATGGTAAATATTTCAAATGTTTCAAAGTATATTAATGATAACACTCAAAATCCTGCAACAATTTTTGAAATGATGTCTTTTATTGATAAAAAACTTGATGAGTATGGTACAAATGATTACAAAAGATTTATTAAGCAATTCACTGATTTATCTGGATTTAATGCAACGACCTACAGTAACTGCTATAATATTATTGATGTGATATTTGGGAGTGCAGAAAAAAAGATGAATCTCTATGAGCAAGAAAAAAGTTATTTCAATGATGTTGCAGATAAATTATATCAAGATTTTGTTAATAAGTTTAACTTAGAATAGGGAGAGACGATGTTTAAAAATTTAATTTGGTATATTTTTGCATTTGGACTTTATATATGGATAGGTTTAATAAGCAGATTGAAAAGGCAAGTAGAAGAGAATAAGAAACTTAGAATATTTTTTTATATTGACACAATAATTTGGGTAATATCATTGATAATTATACTTTTGTTAGATATATAAGAATAATAAAAGAAGAAGGTTATAGAAGTCAAATTTTTTTGACTTCTTCTTTTGTTGTATGATGGGTATGCCATCAATCTGTGGCGAAAATCCATGGGGAGCGTAGTTGCCGACGAACCCCGAAGCTACTTGCAAGTTTCACATAGTAAGGTGAGAGAGAGGAAGAATAACGAAATTGTAGCTTGACGAACAGAAACCTGATATAAAGGCTTGAATGGCGGATAAGCTGTAAGCGTCAAATAAACCAGCACATTAGAAAATTGTTCATTCCTCTTCCCAAGCCATCTGCTCAGTTTGACCTTTTCCTGCAATCGATGTAAAAACATTCATTGGTATTGATTCGCTTCCCGAAAGGAATTCCTCAAATGATTTTATATACCCCTGTTTTCCCACGTTGGGTGCATTAGTAAAAACCCATGCCAGATATTCATATGGATTGAGACCGTTTTCCTTTGCAGTTACAAGCAGGCTGTAGTATATGACTCTTGCCTTTGCACCGTTAGGAGCATTCGTGAACAGCCAGTTCTTGCGACCCATGACAAAAGGATTTGTGCTTCGTTCTGCACGGTTATTGGATATCTCAAGCCTTCCGTCCGACAGATATCTTTCAAGATATTTCCTCTGGCTCATTCCATAACTTGCGGTCTTTCCAAGAAGTGTCCCAGGAAGTGAGCCAAGGTCACCAATCCAACTGAAGAATTCATCCACCACCGGTTTTGCCTGTCGTTCGCGTTCCCTGTGTCTTTCCTCATGAATAAGTTCAGAAAACTGTCTTTCCAGGTGAAACAACCTGTCACAGTATTCCACTCCTTTGGCTGCGGAAGAACTGGCTGGTCTGTCCTTTGGAAGGGTAATCATTGCATCAAAAAATTTCCTCTTCAAATGAGCCCAGCACCCTACAACTGTTACATTGTCAGCAAGATTGTGATATACCTCATTTCCGTCGGCATGGAGGTAACCTGTGAAACTCTTCAGGAATCTTTCAGGATTCTTGTATTTTCTGTGCGGCTGGTATTCATAGAGTACTATCTGATTCCTTGCTTCGCCGCTTGTCCTATAATACCACATGTAACCCTTTGTGGCTCTACTTGAAAATATTATTCAGCAGATAGCCTGGAAAGAGGAATGAATAAACTCCTAATGTGCTGATTTATTTGAAGCTTACGTTTGAGAGGGTTTTAGAGATATGAAATATGACCTCATTACTGATCTTATTGTGACAGAATTGAGGCCAAATAAAATCTTACTAAGGTACAAAATATCTTGGGTTCAGTGATTAGGCATCTTTTACATTAAAAAAGAATGGTAAT
>JAFGUQ010000287.1 GCA_016938455.1 Clostridia bacterium | reverse complement strand
TGAAAATAGACCATATCACAGTCAAGAAGCTTCTGTTTCAGAAATTCTCTGACATCCGATTGGCAGTTTTTCATATCCTTTAACACAATAACAGCAGAAATCAGTTTCATATCATCAAGACCAGACAATTTGAAATCATATATAATCAGCTGCAAGCTTTCTTTATTATTCCAGCTGTTGATTGTCGGATAGAACAGAATATCATATTCCTGATTTTCTGTAATTAATTCAGAAGCTTTTTCACTGTTGAATGCAATGCAGTCAACAAAACCGGTAAGCTTCAAATGATTTTTCTTTTTTCCGATTTTAACAATATTATTGAAAGTCACTTTTTCAAGGCAGAACAGCGGCCGCTGATTTTTTTCTCCAAATGGTTCTAGTTGGGTTAAATTAACAATATTTTCATAATTGATATCATCATAAGATAATAAGAGGTCAATATCAATTTCTTTTCTTCTTAATTGATGATCTTTGTTAAAAATTTCATTGATGACATGTCTGAAAATATCAATATTATCAGTATTAATGGATAAACCTGCAGCTTTTTCATGACCTCCGAACTTGACAAGGTAATCTTTGCACGATTCAATGGCATTGATAATATTAAAGCCATCAATGCTTCTTGCACTGCCTTTGGCCATGTTTCCATTAATATCAAGTAAAATAACAGGTTTATTGTATCTTTCAGAAATTTTGGAAGCGACAATCCCGATTATAGCATGATTCCAGCCATGTCCCCCGGCAACCAGCACTGATGAATTCAATGTCGGATTATTATCGATTGTGTCAACCACCTCTTCAAAAATTCTGTTCTGTTCTTCCTGCCTGTCTTTATTGAGCTGATCAAACTGCAATGCGAGTTCATAAGCTCTCTTCTGGCTTTTTTCAAGCAGCAGTTCAACAGCAAGATTAGCATGGTCCATCCTTCCTGTTGCATTAAGTCTGGGGCATATGATAAATCCCAAATGGTATGGTGTCAGTCTCTCTTCTTTTTTAATTCCTGAAACATCAAACAGTGCTTTGAGACCTTCAATTTTTGTATGATTTAAATATGAAAGTCCAAAACTGACCATCACTCTGTTTTCCCCGATTAAAGGGACAACATCAGCTACTAATCCGAGTGTTGCCAGTTGAAGATATTCATTGAGATCTTTGTCAAGTCCCATTTTAGTATTAATCGCTTCAATGAGCTTGTAAGTAAGACCGGAACTGGATAAGTCAGGATTCATATAAGTATTGTCCATTCTCTTACAGCATAATACAGTATGAGCTTTTGGCAGTGTGTCACCGATCTGATGATGGTCTGTCACTATGACATCCACTTTATTCATGTTGATGTAATCCACTTCCTGCAGCGATGTGATTCCGCAATCCACAGTGATGATTAAATCAGGTTTCTTTTTCAGGACCTGATCAATCGAGTCTATTGTTAATCCGTATCCCTGTTCAACTCTGTGAGGAATGAAATATTCAATATTACATGTGAATTCACTGATGAACTTCATCAGCATAGCTGTAGATGTAATGCCATCAACATCATAATCACCGTAAATGATGATCTTTTCCATGTCGTAAATAGCATTGACAATACGGTCAACAGCTCTTGCCATCTGATTGATTGTAAATGGGTCATACAGTTTTTCAAGACTGGGTTTCAGAAAATCATCAATATCAGAAACAGCTCTGCTTTTCAGTAAAGCATCATTAAGTTTCTGTTCTTTCTCTTTTCTGCTGTTGATATTCCATTTCAGATCAAACATGTCTATTTCTTTCTGACAATTAAGCCGACTGCGGCAAGTCCATTATTATAGTCCGAGCAGGAAGCATAATCGCCGCCGATAATCAGTGTTCCTTTGTTATCAATATAACCCCAACCTGCATTTGAATTAGGATATCGTTTAATCGCTGCTTTTCCGTCATAAAAGGGATTGGCATCATAAAACAATGCTTTAATCACTGTCTTGCCATTGGTATCAATATAGCTGAAAAGGTCAGTTTTTGGATTTCCTGCCACAACAGGAGCCAATCCTTCTTTAAATGATTTAGCATAACCGAATTGATAATCAATGACCACTTCACCAGATGAATTGATATATCCCCAATCCTGATTATCTGTGTTATATGTCAGTTTAACCGGTGCCAGACCTTCTGAGAAAACACCACCATACGCATACATCGGTTCAATCATCATCTCACCATCAGTATTGATATAGCCGCAGATACCGCTTTCTCCGGCACCCACTCTTACCATTGCCAGACCCTCGTGAAAAACACCTGCCGTACCGTATTTCGGCTCAATTACAAAATCACCTGATGTGTTGATATATCCCCATTTTCCATATGAAGCAATCTCCATACTTTGTACCGGTGCCAGTCCTTCTGAAAAAACAAGTGCACCTAGAAATTTCTGATCACCGAAAGCTTTGTTTCCTTCTTTATCTATAAAATACCAGTATTCTGTATCGTTTTCAACTATCATGACAGGTGCAAATCCTTTATAAAAAGAATACACAGCATCATATTTGAACTCAATGACAGTATTACCGTCACGGTCCACAAAACCCCATTTACCATAAATGTCCCCACCCAGATTAACGGCAAAAAGTCCGTCATTATATGGTAGAGAACCATAAAATACAGGCTCAACAACCCATTCCCCTGCAGTATCAATAAACCCGATTAAATGAATGGGCACTGAACATGCAGTCATCATGATTAATGTCAATAATATCATACTGATCAATATAATTTTCTTCAAATTTAACTCCTAATTATAGCAGACACTTCGGTCTGATTCCATGGCAATAGGTATCCATATGCCTGAACCCGGCATCCTGCAGTCCAAGTTCAAGTATTTCTTCCATCAGTGACAATGTAAATGTATTGAAATAGGTACAAGTCAGTGCAGACTCACCAATTCCTACCATATGATTTGTCCAGCCTAAATCACTGAAGGTATTTTTTCTGTCATTGCAGAACCCACCATCCGGATTAAGCTTGTCTAGTAGGCTAGGAAGAATATCTTCTGCTGCTTTTCTGATTTCATAGTCCATCATGCCATATTGTCTGTATAGTGATATGGCAGTGTCAAAAATATCCATATCCTGGCAGCAGCCCGTTGAACTGCCATTTTGCTGATAGACATTCAAAGCGCTTTTTATCATTTTATCAGGAAGCAAAACCTCTTTATCAAACATCCAGTAAACCATTAATGAATGATATCCGCCATATAATTCCTGTGCTAATGAACCTTTTTCTGTCGGGTTCCAGAATCCTGTGTCGTTCTTCTGATATTTATTATGCCATAAGAAGAATTCATCCATGGCATCAAGATTATGAATGTCCTCTGTTACCCTGTAATCAAATCCTAGCAGACATCCAATATCATAAGTATAATTACCGGCAAGCCATGGATCTTCCCATGGAAGTGAATCGAGATATGCTGTCATTTTCCCTTTTTCTTTAAGAAAATTAATATCACTGACAGGATATTTCAAATCGCCTCCTAATACATGAATAGCTCCATTGACAAATGTTGATCCATGCCATTTCGCCAGTTGAGCAGTATGAATCTTAGAGGTCATGCTTTCTTTAGTCATTGTCGGTTCAAGAAAAAGACCGGTTTCAGGGTCTTGAGAATTCTCAAGATAAGACAGCCATTCTGATCTGTCTTCCTGACTGATGTATTCAAGCTCTCCAATAAGACTTCTTGTAAGTGCTACATAAGCACTTGACCAGATTGTGTCAGGCAGTCCTTTTTTATAATGATAAACACCATAATGCTTTTCTTTATTTCTCAGACTTTCAAAATATTGCAATAAATTCTGTTTGTACTGATTGCTGTTTAACATGATAAGCTCCTTCTCATTTTATACTATATTATAACATAGGTTAAAAAGTAAATGCAGAAAATGACCATATTTACATGGTCATTTTCATAAATTTCATTTTGAATTAATCTTTTTTCAGTTCAATCCCTAAATCATCAAGCTGTTTCTTGTCTACTATGGATGGTGCACTTGATAATGGACATGAAGCATTCTGAATTTTTGGAAAAGCGATGACATCTCTGATATTATCAGTACCTGCAAGCGACATAACCAGTCTGTCAAGACCATAGGCTAATCCGCCATGCGGTGGTGTGCCGTATTTAAGAGCATCAATCAAAAATCCGAATCTTTCCTGGGCATCTTCATCAGTGAAACCTAGAAGACTGAACATTTTACGCTGAACTTCCTGGTCGTAGATTCTTATGCTTCCACCACCCAGTTCCTCTCCGTTTAAAACGATATCATATGCTTTAGCTCTCACTTTTCCGGGATCTGTATCGATTAATGAAAGATCCTCATCCATAGGACTCGTAAACGGATGATGTTTTGCTGAGAAACGTTTCTGTTCCTCATCATACTCAAGTAACGGAAATTCAGTGACCCAAAGAAGATTCATTTCTTCATTTCCATCAAGAAGATTCGTTCTTCTGGCAATTTCCAGTCTTAATGTGCCAAGGATATTGAAGACTTTTTCATCAGCATCTGCAATGAAGCAGATTAAATCTCCAGGTGCTGCATCCATCAGGTCAAGTATGGTTTTAATCTCTTCTTCTGAAAGAAATTTAGTGATAGCAGACTTCAGATTATCCTGTTCTACCTGTATCCATGCCATCCCTTTTGATCCGAAAAGCTTTGTATAATCACCTAATGAATCAATATCCCTTCGACTGAATATCTTTCCGCAGCCTTTTGCATTGATGGCTCGTACACTTCCGCCATTCTTGATAGCTCCTGTAAATACCTGAAACCCGCAATCCTTGACGGCTGAAGATAAATCGACAATCTCAATGCCAAAACGAGTATCAGGTTTATCAGATCCAAATCTTTCCATAGCTTCCTTGTATGTCATTCTCTTAATAGGTAATGCGATATCGATGTTTTTTGTGTCCTTGAACAGCTTTTTCAGATATCTTTCATTAACTTCAATCACATCATCTACATCCACAAAAGACATTTCAAGGTCAATCTGAGTAAATTCAGGCTGTCTGTTTGCTCTTAAGTCCTCATCTCTGAAGCATCTGACCACTTGCATATATCTGTCAAACCCTGATAACATAAGCAGTTGCTTGAAAATCTGTGGTGACTGAGGAAGTGCATAAAAAGTGCCCTGGTTTACTCTGCTTGGAACGAGGTAATCTCTGGCTCCTTCCGGAGTACTTTTTGTCAGCATTGGTGTTTCAATCTCATAAAAGCCGTTTTCATCAAAAAAGTTTCTGGTGATCTTGTAAATTCTATGTCTCAATAACAGTATGTCCTGCATAGTCTGTCTTCTTAAATCAAGATACCTGTATTTCAACCTCATCAGTTCATTGGTCTTTGAATTTTCTTCCATATCTATCGGTGGTGTTTTCGCTTCTGATAAAATACGAAGTTCACTTGCCACAACTTCAATATATCCCGTCGTCAAATTAGGATTAATGGTTTCTTCATCTCTTTTGATAATCAGCCCTTTGACAGCAATCACATATTCGTTTCTCAGTGTCTCTGCTTTTTCAAATAATTCTTCGTTCAATTCTTTTTTAAAGACAATCTGAAGAATGCCGCTGATGTCTTTCAAGTCAATGAATATCACACCACCAAGATCTCTTCTTTTTCTGACCCATCCCATGACGGTAACCTGCTCACCTATATTGTCCTGGCTGAAATCAGTTAATCTGCCTGTTCTTTTCATGCCTTTCATTAGTTCTGCCATTCTAGTTACTCCTCTATATCTTATTTTCTTTAATTCTATTGACAATGGAATCAACACTGATTTCTTTTTCCTGCCCAGATTCCATTATTTTTATTCTGCATTTATTGGTTTTGATTTCCTCGTCTCCCAATACAATCACATATTTTGATTTCATTTTATCGGCATATTTCATCTGGGCCTTAAGTCCACGGCCCATGACATCAATATCTACAAAAATATCTTCTTTCCTTAATTCATCAATTATCCTGCTGCTGAATTTATAGGCTGCTTCCCCCAGTGTCACCATTGAGAGAACAGGAAATTTCGGTTCAATGAGCATAACACCTCTAGCTTCGATTTCCATCATCAGTCTTTCAACACCCATGGCAAATCCTATTCCAGGAGTTGGTTTTCCTCCAAGCATTTCGACTAGCTGATCATATCTTCCCCCTCCACATATAGTAGCCTGAGTCCCGACATTTTCAGAGATAAATTCGAATACGGTTTTAGTATAATAATCAAGTCCTCTGACAATTGTTTTATCAACTATATATCTGATACCAAGATTATCAAGTCCCTCTTTCACTTTATTGAAATCATCAGTACATTCATCACAAAGGTTATCTAGTAAATATGGGGCATTCTTTGAAATCGCCATACACTGGTGTTGTTTGCAGTCAATCAGACGAAGCGGATTCTTTTCAAATCTGATTTTACAGTCATCGCATAAGTCATCAAGATAATTGCGGTAATAATCTTTCAGAATCTCATTGTACTTTGGTCTGCATTCTTTACAACCTATGCTGTTGATTCTTATCTGAAGGTCATTTATGTTCAGTTTATTAAAAAAAGTATTCAGCAGACTGATGGTCTCGACATCAATTTCCGGAATCAATGAGCCAATAGCCTCCACACCGATCTGAGTGAATTCGCGATATCGGCCTTTTTGAACATTCTCATATCGGTACATTTTACCCATATAGAAAAGTTTGATTGGTTGAGGCAGTGAATTCATACCGTTTAAAATATAGCTTCTGACCACTCCAGCTGTTCCTTCAGGACGTAACGTCAATGACCGGTTACCCTTATCATTAAATGTATACATCTCTTTCTGGACAACATCAGTAGTCTCTCCGACACCTCTCTGAAATAATTCTGTATATTCAAAAACTGGTGTATTTATTTCACCGTACCCATAGTTCTGACAGACTTCTGAAAACACATTTTCAATATACCGGTATTTTCTCATTTCTTCACTGAGAATGTCTTTTGTACCTTTTGGCAGTGATACTTTCATTTTAACCATCTCCTAAATATAAAAAAACCGTCTCTTACAGTAATAGCTGCAAGGGACGGGTTATCTACCCGCGGTGCCACCCTTCTTGATCGAAGTGATCCACTTTTTTATTAATCATTAGCTCCAGAGTCGTCACTTAAGTATAATCATCCATCTAAGTACTTACAGCCAAAGGTACTATTCTCTTTGAAATTTCTGATTAAAAGGTCTCTTTCATAGCTTTTCTATATTAAATTATAAAAAATATATTTTGTCAAGTATATTCTTTTTTCAATTTCTGAATGAAAGTCTCTTCTTCCCTCCGATGATTAAGTATAATCAGTTCTAATGATTTCTCATTGTCTTTGATAAATTTTGATACTTTAATTTTTGATACTAAAATCCATTTCAAAACCCGTAGATCGTACATTCTGACAAGGAAATTATAAGGTGATTTCTCCCTTTTGAAAAAATGTCTTTTTAAAAAACGACATAAACAGCATAAAACAGAATAGTTAAGAACGATTATTGTACTCTCTTTATCATATATATATGAGATATGCCATGGATGAAGGCCTTCACAGACAAACTGATCTTTTCTCTTAATTTCTTTTAACAGCTCAATTTGTTCTTCCGCTGTTTTTTTTTGATAGGCATCATGATAAGAAAGCAAGTCAAAGTGAAAACTCTTCAGATTTTCATTACATGCTATTTTTTCAGAAAAAGTGCTTTTCCCAGCACCTATCGGCCCCATGATTAGAAACTTCAATCATTTATTCCTTAATTGTAAATTTATTTAATGTATGCTTAAGCACCATATAATCTTCTTTGTGGACAAATACAATTTTAACATTTCCAGGAGACTTGATTTCAATATCAATATGCTGGTCTGATTTACTCCAGTATACAGAAATATTGCCGTATATACTTTCATATTCAATGTGACAATGATTAATACCGATATTAAACTCAGGTTGAATAATGATTTCATTGCTGGCATTAATATATTTGATTCCTGCTATATATTTAAATATGAAGCTGACAATCCCTCCGAACATCGGGTGATTAATGGATGAATTCCCATCCCAGGTCTCCCATAATGTAGTCGCATTATTTTCTTTCATATAGCCGAAAGATGGATATTCATTATTCTTCAGCATCTTAACGAAAACTGCTTCTCTGTTGTTTTCTATTAGGACCTTTGGCAGCATTGCCGTGGCAAAGATGCCTGTCTTAGTTTTATATTGATTTTTGATGATATCTTTTTCTAATGAGTCAAGTACTTTATCCTTATGTTTTTCCGGAACAATATTGAAGTAAAGAGGATAAATATTGGCTCCATATTCTCCTTTGTAATATTTACCTGTTTTACTGTCCAGAAATTTATCATTTATGGCATTTCGGATTTCCTCTTTCAGTTTTGAATAGGCACTGCAATCATCATTAAGAATGGTTGACACTGTTTCAAGAATCTCCACGCAATGATAAAAATAGCATGTGTTGACCAGCCTTGGATCCAGAGCATCAAAAATGTTTTTCAGCACCACACTTTCTACCTGATACCCTTCGACCGGTATGCACCATTCACCAAGGCACCAGCTACCTTCTTCTTCCTTATCGATGATCAGCTTATTGCTTTTTTTTCTTAAATATTCTACCCAGTTCTTGATTGCTTCATAGCTGTCTTCCAATATTCGTTTATCAAATGTATGAAGATATGCAGTATATGGAACAATGGCTACGGCCATCCCCCAGGCTGGCCCCCCTCCACCGCCTATAAAAGGGACTGTATGAGGAATGAAACCTGATTCTTTATGTTGTGAGTAAATGATATCTGTGTTCCACTTTTTATATAGATAATATGAATCAAGTGAATATAGCGCTGCATCCACGGTAATGTGACCATCTCCTGTATATCCGGCTCTTTCTCTATGCGGGCAGTCACTTGGTACCAGTCCATGATAATTGCAGAGCTGTGTATTGACATAAGTATCATAAAGCCAGTTAATCAGTTCATTATCAGTTTTAACTGTGCTTTTTACTTTCAAATCGCTGTGCACCTTGACAGCATTCAATTCGATAATTTCTATATCATCATCTTTTTCAATATAGAAATACTTGAATCCATGCCATGTGAATTTAGGTTCATAAGTGATCAGTTCTTCATTATGGAAAATGCAGGTATCCTGCTGGATCTGCCAGTCACCTCCGGTTGAATAAAAATCCGGTGTCATATCATCTGAAAGCTTTTCAAAGAACTTGATATTGATTTTGGCTCCTCTGACTCCTCTGGCTGTAAAACGGACCCATCCTGTCATGTTCTTTTCAACTTCATAAATATGCTCAGATCGCCTTATCGGTTTGATTAATTCAATGGCTCTGTCAGCACCGGTGATTTGGCTGTGCAGTTCTCCCATATCATCTTCAATCACCTCAGCATGATACTGATAAGAAAAATCTCTTCCGATATTGTCATTGTAGATTTCTCCGAAAAAAATATTGTTGAACTCATAAGGACCTTCTGTGACAAAAAAGCTGTCATCAGAAAGTATTTCCTGCTTTTCACCGTTTTTGTATTCAATGGCAATTTTAAGAAAAAGTCTCGGGCAGCCGTACATCATGTCGCCTTCTATATTTCTTTCATTCTGTCCGAACCATCCGTTTCCAAGCATGACCTTTAGACTATTGCTTCCTTTTTTGAATGATTCTCTGACATCATAGGTATTGTAGAGAATTCTCTTGTCACTGTCATTGACATAAGGATAATTCAGATTACTCAGATTTCTTTCCATATAATCTGTAAACGCTGGAACAAGCAGAGTATCATGTGCTTTGGTATCATTGATGGTGCACTCATAATACCCCAATCCGGAAATGACCATATAAGCGCTTTTAATGTCTCCTTTAATAATAATGTCCTTATAAAAGATAGGATTATCATGCCCGTTTGGATGAGTAATCCAGCTTGCATTCTTATCTTTATTATTAAATAAGCCTGTCACAAAAAAGCTTTTTTCAGACAGTTCTCTACCATCAGACAATTTCAGATTGACTGAAAAGTCATACTTCTTCAGACTTTTCAAAGGGTCTCCGTTATACTCTATGGCTACTTCCCTGTTACTTTCAACATATCCGCTGTCCCACACTATGTCACTATTGTAACAGACTTTAATTCTGTATTGTATCTGTTCAACAAGATTGCTCTCGTCTTCAATGGTCCACGAGAAATGGGGTTTATCACTGTCGATTCCCACAGGTTGCACTAAATAATCACATTTCAGATTCTTAATCATTATTTCCCCTCATATGTCAATATTTTTGCATATATCGATTGACTGTTCTCAGTGTTTTCGATGCTGAATTTGCGATGATCTTTCACCCTTGTATAACGACTGTTGAAAATACCTCTTAACACCATTAATTCCTTAGCGCAGACCGGATAAAGATTATTAGATGCGAAATCATCTGTTTCAGCCATCAGGTCTAGAGCTTCTTTGATTGCTTCCTCCATATTATGCTGACAATAAATATCACTCATCAGTTTTGTTGAAAAATTGGCATGAATACCGGAATAACCGCTTGCTCCGTTTTTAAGGCTGTCTATTAAAGTGAATGCATGAGCGTTGTAAAGTTTGAAATTACTTCCTTTAATTAGTGAAAGTCTCTCATTAATCATATTAATATCACATGAGGTGTCTTTTAAAAATATAAAGCGACCGGTGCTTAAAATATATTCGATCACTTTTTTTGAAAGCAGTCTTTTATATGGATAGGGACATTCATATAATCCGAGTGGAACATCCCTGTCAAAGGAATCGATGAATTTAGAAAGATTCGTAATTAGAATATCATCAGACTCCTCTTCATTGGCAAACATATTGGTAAGGAGAACCACTGATTCTACTCCGGTATCTGCCACTTTTCTCATTTCAGCTATCTGAGATTCCAAAGTGTTCTGGGTATTTCCTGAAGCAACAACAGGAAGACTTGTGTTTTCTAGTATCGTTTTTGTGATGGCGATTTTCTCATCAATAGTCAAAGTAAATATTTCACTGGACTGGCAAATAGCAAACAATCCATTGGCACCTTCTCTTTCGTACCACTTTGTTAATCTGATAAGGCTGTCATAATCTATTGTTCCATCTTCATTAAACGGTGTCAGCATAACCGGATATACACCGTCTGCAATATTCTTTAATTTCATTTCTAATAAACCAGCTTTCTGAAGTTTTCAACCTTATGAAACGAAATAAAATTTCCGTTATGGGCTGATTGGGAATGCTCATCTCCTGATCTGGAAACAATATACAAATCATCTTTATTGACTGTCATGGACGCATAATGCCTTGACATAATCTCTGTTTCACCTTTTGTAACCATACCTGCAAAACACCAGTCAATACAATTACTTGAGAAATGAAGTACAAGCTTATTTCTTTCATTGTCAGGCAGATTATATCTGTCACTGTTCAGCAGTTCAGCTCTAGTCATGCTGTCTCTCGTCTGTGTGGATAACAACCAGTAAAGTTTTGTCACATCATCATAGATAATATGAAATTTCATCTGTCCGCCTGGAATCGGTAAATAGACAAGTTTTTTACCTGATGGAACCGTTTCCACCAAGGTTTCAATGGTTCCGTCCTCTTTTTCAACAGCTTTCAGCAAGCAGCCTATATTAGTCATCCCAGTATGTGCTCTCATGAAAATATGGAAAGTGTTTTTCTCATAAAGATAATGTTTTTCATCATTGATTTTCACCACGTTGGATTCAAGCCATCCTATATTTGCCATATATCTTTTCGGTGCAACTTCGATATATGTTTTTTCAGGAGACCAGAAAAAAGGGACTCCGATATAATCAAGTTCTCTCTTATCAACAGCATCAAAAAAAGGAAGTTCTGAAGCAAATGTCCAGTTTTCTCTTTTAGTCAGGTCGCTGTCTGTTTTTCCTCTCATCAGAACTGGTGCCATATTATTGACAGGCCAACCGGTGACATCATCGGTAATTCTTCTTTCCATTACAAGATAAATATATCCGTTCTGATACCACACATTACACGGAGCCTGATGCCAGTCCTGATTTTGACTCAGATAGAAAGGTTCTGACCAGGTATCACCATTATCCTCTGAATAAATTATCATCAGATCGCCACAGTGACCAAGTATATAAAGTCTTTTACCAGCTTTAAAAGGTCTCATGTGCATGAAAGGAAATTCGTGAACTTTCTTAAATGTGTTTCCTTCGTCATCTGATATGAATATTCTTCCTTGTGTGTACCCGCCATATCTTAATCCAGTCACCTTATAATTTTTCAGAACCTCATTGTTGCCAGCGGCTTCACAGGAAATAATAATCCTGTTATGTTCTCCCATGCATATGCCGGGGCTGTATGAAAAAAGATGTTCTTCAGTGGTGTCCATTACTTTTACAAAATCGTTTGCAAGAAACTGCATAGTCATTCGTCGAGTAGACAGCCCACTACTCTTTCCCTTTCTTAATATTTATCACATCAAGCGAGGAGTAGCTGCTGCCCCTCACAGAACC
>JAFGUQ010000286.1 GCA_016938455.1 Clostridia bacterium | reverse complement strand
GGTTCTGTGAGGGGCAGCAGCTACTCCTCGCTTGATGTGATAAATATTAAGAAAGGGAAAGAGTAGTGGGCTGTCTACTCGACGGAACTATTTTGAAAACATTGATTGTTTATGCCAGCCGGTACGGTTATACCAGTGATTGTGTTACAAAACTTGCAGGAAAACTGCATGGAGAAGTGACCACTGTCAATATTGACAAGGAAAAGACAAGTGATCTTGAGCAGTATGACAATATTGTCATAGGCGGGTCAGTAAAAATAGGGAAAATACAGAAATCAGTCATTCAGTTCTGCGAAACCAATAAAGTGCTGCTTCTTAAGAAAAAAGTGGCGTTCTTCATTTCCTGTGGCGATCAAAATCATATGCAGTATTTAAACGGAGCAATACCGGAAGAACTGCTGACACATGCTCTGTCTGTTCAGAGCTTCGGTGGAGAATTCAAAACAGATAAAATGAATTTCATCGAAAAGAAAATGATAGACATGATTAAGAAATCAACAGTTAAAGAAGGGAAAAGCCTTCCAGTCGCCCGTTATGAAAATATTGACATAATTGCAGAAGCGATTAATCAGTAAATATAGAATTTTCTGAACTGGTTAGGTGTCAGATTAGTCAACCGTTTGAAGTATTTAATATATACAGTGGCATTGCCAAAACCTATTTTCGCGGCAATCTCATTAATGGAGTCATTGCTTTCTTTTAGCAGCTGCTTGGAAACGGTGACTCTCTTATTTATCAGATATTCATAAGGTGTGACCCCTGAATAGACTTTAAATAATCGGAGAAAGTGATACTTGCTGATGAATATCAGACTGACCATGTCGTCAATTGATAATTTCTGACTGTAATTCTTCTCAATAAAACTGATGACAGTCTCAATCTCATTTTTATGATGGGTATACTTGACGAGATTATCACGGTTTATTCTGTTTTCAATCAAGGTAGTCAGCATCTGATTGATAGTGCTGTTGAACTTGACATCAATCAGCAGCTCGTTTTCAAGTTTCATTTTTGCCAGTTCATTGAAGAAAAGATTCATCTGATAATGATCCCGGACAGTCATGACATTCACTGAGTTTTCATTAATCAGATTAAAAAAACTGCTCACACCGGCCCCATTGAAATGCACCCAGTTAAAATCCCACTGTTCTTCTCCGTATGTTCTGTAAAACTGATAATGCCTGCAGTCAATCAATACTACCTGATTAGCTCCTAAAACAATTTTTTTATCCATATACTCAAGGAATCCTTTTCCGTTCAAGGTATATAGAAGCAGGTAATTTTCCATGCCGAACCGTTTTGTATAATAGCTTTGATTAGCGATGTAATGCCCAAAGCTTGATACAGTAAAAGGAAGACCGGCATAGGGTTTACTGACAGTATGTTCAAACCCTAATGAGGCGGGTGTTATATCAATATGGTAATCAAGTTTCATAAGTTTCCT
>JAFGUQ010000285.1 GCA_016938455.1 Clostridia bacterium | reverse complement strand
GTATGCTCTTTCAAAAGGCAAGGATGTTTTTCTTGAAAAACCCATGACAGTAACACTAAGTGAGGCCAAGGAACTGGTTGACACAGCGAACAGGCTGAACAGAAAAGTAATGCTTCATCAGCAGCATCGGATATTTGATTCAACTATCGCTTTACTTGAGGGATTGTCAAGAAATCTGATCGGAGATATTTTCAGGGTTAATTACAATATTTCCGGTTATACAGTCAGAAACGACTGGCAGGCACTTAAAAAGTACGGCGGTGGTATGTTATATAACTATGGTGCACATTTTGTAGATCTGTTCCTTTATGTTTTTAATCCGACTGTAACAAAAGTTTTTTGTAAGACTGATAAGATCCTGTCTGTCGGAGATGCTGAAGATGTTGTTAAAATCATTTTAGAAACCAGAGAGAACATCACCTATGACCTCGATATTAATATGGCAAGCACTGTGAAACATCCGAAATGGATAGTATACGGAAAAAAGGGCACTATCACCATTAATGATTCATCAATGATGATAAAATATCTGAAAGATGATCAGGCTCTGAAATTACAATTACAGTCCACTTTAGCCGCAGAAAACAGAAAGTATGACAACACAGGTGCCCTTGAATGGGCAGAACTGGAATTTCCTTTATCAAGCTATCCTGACATTTCGTATTATGACAAAGTCTATGAGTATTTTGCTTTAAACCAATTGCCTTTAGTTCCATTAGAACAGAGTCTGAAAGTGATGGAAATATTAGCAAAATGTGACAATCAGTAAACCAGCATTTCCACCCAGTCTAAAGTCAAGTTTTCAGTTGATGCCACATACTCAATCACCTGGTATCCGCTTTTATATGCCTGTTCAGGTACTTCCCATTTGAACAGCTTACCGACAGGAAATGACTTGCGATATCTCTGTTCACCAGCAAAAGTGCACAAATATCCATTCACATAAACTTTCAGGTCACTGTCTTTTATATCATCATTATCTTTAAATGCAGTTACCACATATTTCTCTTTCCTGTCCTTCATGTTACCGGTATGAACTCTGTATTCTGTAAAGACACCAGTGTCAAGTTTTTTTGGCAGCATGATATCAAGCCAGTGCCCATCTGGTTTTCTATCATTGAAAGTGACAATATACCGTTTTTGAAGAATTTTCATATCATCATATTTTCCGATGATATTAATCATATTGCAATAATCACTCGCTTCAATGATTGCATCAGATCTGTCCATATAGTTGAAGAAGTATATGGCATCTGCTCCTCTGTCAATAAAAGAACATGCCGGTCCTGTGAGTGTTTCAAGGCTGTTGAACTGTTCCTTGCTCTTATATTCACTGTTGATATACGGACGAAGACATACTTCAAAACAGGGAGTGACTAGGCACCCTGTACCATCTAATAGATATTTCCACAATTCAACAGGAATATCTGCCTGCGATGTCTGCCAGAATGGTGAAGGGGCAACAAAATCAATGTAACCTTTTTTTGCCCAGTGAACCGCATCCATACCTAAGTCAAATGCTGTGTCAGGTTTTACCGGGCATCTTGCACCTACCACAATTTTATGTCCTCTGATTTTTTCATAGGAATCAGCGGTTTTTCTTACTTGCCTCATGAACTCATTTAGAACAAGTCTTCCTTCATCAGCATACCCGGTTGGAAAATGATTTCCGAATCGCATCCAGTCCAGTTCAATCCCATCAAAATCATATCGTTCAAAATATTCTTCAATTAACGCCATATGATAATCTCTGACCTCTTTAATCAGATAGTTGAGCTGTCTGTCTTCCCATCCTGAATCTCTGTACATCGCTCTTCTGTAATTGAGATTGTCCTTGTAAAACGAACTGTGTAATATGTCATTCACATCATTGGCATTATGAACATCATTCATTCTGACTGTGATATATGGTTTGATGTTAATTTTTCTAAGTAAGTCAATCCATTTTGCATAGATATCAATGTCCTTGTCAATCAGGTCTTTTACGGCATATGCCCAGTCTTTCATCGTAGGTTTTTCTATGAAATAATCCTGGTAAGAGTCAATTCTGTCTGATAGACAGTCCCACACTTTGCTTTTAAAGCTGGTGATCTGACAGTTAGGTGATAACAGCATCACCTCAACATTGCTGCCTTTATACTGATTAATAAAATCTTCAATTTCCTTTCTTTCTGCAGCCTGGCTGCCTCTTGTAAAGAAATAATGTGAATTGTCTTCATTCAGATAGATTCCGGCCATTTTATATTACCTGCCCTTCTTTCTTTTAGATATGGAAAATTTTTGCGATTTTCCTTGATTTTTTCTACATCTATATCACAGAACAATAATTCTTCAATGTCTTCTGCTGCTTTTTCAATCAGTACTCCTGTCGGATCAAACACCTTTGAATCACCAAAGAAATGTAAATCACCATGATCACCGACCAGATTGACCCCTGCCACATAGACTGTGTTTTCCAATGCTCTGGAAGGTAAAAAGACATCCCATAAATGCCTGTGGGTGGTTGCCCAGGCAGCAGGTACAAAGATGATATCAGCACCATTCATGGCAAGTGTTCTGCTGGTCTCAGGAAAGTCAACATCATAGCAGATGATGACTCCGAATTTTCCGAACAAAGTGTCATACACTCTATAATCATTGTTTCCATATTCAAAATATTTCTGTTCTTCGTCCCACAAGTGATTCTTGTGATATTTGTTAAGAATAACACCATTGTCATCAATGATAATGGCTGAATTGAACAGCTTATTCTCTTCTTTTAAAATGATGGGGATAATCACATGAATTTTATTTTCTCTTGCAAGCCTGCAGGCAAGCGGTATGGTGGTGCGAGTAGTTTGCTCCGCTAAGCGATAGATATCATCACCCATGACTGAAAAATTGTATCCGGTGGAAAAGGTTTCTGGGAAAATGATGATATCAGCATGTTCTTTTCCAGCCTTTACTATCATCTTCTCCATTTTCTCTTCATTGGACCTGATATCCGTAAACAAGGACTTGATCTGGGCTAATGCAATCTTCATTAGGTCTCCTTTTTAGAAAGTACCAGACCAGCAAGTATTTCTTTTAATTTCTTTAGCCTTGGAACACTTCCCATATGGATTAAAACATCATCTATGACCATAATAGGGGTCATCAGGATGCCCTGTTCTTTTGCTGCTTTTTCAAAAGGTCTAAGAAATTCATCAAGCTCATATGTCCAGTTAAAACTATTATATTTCTGGTACTCAGTGTTTTCTTCTGATAAATAATTTTTTTTAATCTTAGAAAATCGGTTGAAGTCAAAATCACTGTTTTGCTTTCTGAGGACATCCTTTGCAGTTCCTGGAATCAGCCCTAACTGATCTGCAATCTTTCTGGCTTCGTCATCTGTATAATTCATATGTATTACATCAGCATCAATGCCAAGCTCTTTCACTTCCTCTTCAACTGCACGTAAAAGAATACCACAGCGTGGACATGGCGGGTCTGTACCTATAACAATGATTTTATGCATATTCACTCCTGACTATATTCTACATTATAGAAATAGTCATCAAAAGTTTCAAGTACTTCTTTTAAAGAAGCGGTTCCGGTCACTCCTATTTTACGGATGGTTATGGAGGCCACTATGTTACCGATGAAAGCGGCTTCTGCCTGATTGGCCCCTGCGGCTAATGCACTGACTACTGAGGCAGTGACAGAGTCTCCGGCTCCGCAGATGTCATATGGCCTCGGAACATCTGCTGTGGGGACTTTTATTGTACCCATATCTCCGAAAGTTACCATCCCGTCTCTTCCCAGTGTGACAAATGCAGGCCGTCTGTTCTGTTCATAAAGTTTCTCGCCGCACTCAAGAACATCCTTATACTCAGGTTCCTCATTTAAGCTGCTGTTAAATGCCCTGCAAACCTCAAAGTTATTGCATTTAATTGAAATATCCTTGAAAAGATGGATTCTTGCTCTGGAATCAGCAAAAATAATCTTATTACCCTGCTTACCTGCCTGTCTTATGATCTCATCCCGTATTTTCCCTGTGATGACACCACAGTCATTTTCAACCATCTGATCTAAGATGATAATGGCATCATTATTCTCGAATACTTCATCCAGACAGTTGAGAATCCTGTTCTCCACTTGTCTGTCAGTCGGTTTAAAGTTTTTGATGTCCTGCCGGTTACTTTCTGTTTCTATTCCATTTTCCAGCATCATCGGTTTTGTATAAGTAGGTGTCACCATGTAATCGGTTTCAAAAAGATACTTTCTATTGACTCCCATTTTATCCAGCTCTCTTTTTAGCTCATATCCGTTCCCATCGTTGCCAACAAAACCCACCGCATATATTTCACCGACCCCAAGTGCCGAGAGGTTATTCGTTACCGTTCCGCTTGCCCCAGGATACTCTCTTGTTTTCACCACCTGATAAGCTGTCAATTTTGTTTCAATGGAAGGTTCATTCAGTCTGGTATCAATCACAAGATACTTATCCAGAAAAAAGTCTCCTATGACAGCTACCTTAATGTTTTTGAATTGATTGAAAAGTTCAATGATTCTATTTCTCTCCATTACTTGCTACCTCCCAGAAGCTGATAAGCCATAGTTGATACTGTCAGATCATGTGTCCCCTGAATATAATAGCCATGTCCGCCATCTGCCACTGTTCTTGCCAGTATTGTTTTCCATGGTCTGAAATAATAACGAGGATCTGATTTTTTCGGAGTGTCATTTGTATTTTGTTCAATCTCAAGAAGATCAAATACTGCCGTGGTGAAATGAGCAATTTTCTCATTTTTCTGATGGGCTGTGTTTCTGGCCATAGATAAAGCTTTCAGATAGACTTCAGGCCCTGTCACTGCAGAACCGAAATTCAGAAACACTCCGTTTTCCAGATTCTGAATGGATTTGGCATAAATAAGAAAATCCCGGTAAGAACCCAATCCGATGGCTCCTCCATCACAATTGGCATGCTGATGTATGAAGTCGAGACCGATACCCACATGAACAGTCACCGGTATCTGCATTCTGTATCCAGCTGCCAATAAAGAATACTTTTTATACTTGAAGTTGTTTTCTTCAATCGCTTTTCCCAGCGCTTCGCCATAACCAAGTCCGTTGCTGACTCCTTCGTTCACATAATCATTGATAAATCCTGATTCTTTCCATAAGCCAAATTGTCCTTCAGATATATATTTAGCGACACTTTCTGTTGTCGCTCCAATCATGGCAAACTCAAAATCATGAATAGAACCTGCACCATTCAATGCAAAGTGAGTGATATACCCTTCCTCCATCAGTCTGATCAGCCATGGTGTGCAACCTGCTCTGATGACATGAGCTCCCATCATCATCATGACTGTAGCGTTTTTCTTTTTTGCCTGTTTTATTTTCTCTACAATAATATCTATTTTCTCATCATGCAGGAGAGCCGGTTTCTGATTAATATCCATCATGACAGAAAGATCAAGGTCATGTTCTCTTTCTTCTAATGGTTTCAATATCAGCTTACTTCTGTCAAACATTTCAAACGGCATGTTAATCACCCCTTAAACAGGAATTTTTCAATTCCTCTGACATTTCTGAAATCTTCTATAATCACATCAGCATGAGCTCTTGTTAACCGTTCGAGTTTCCACTCGTCCATCCCTTTCATGGTTTCTTCATTAGTAGCTACGCCGATGGCAATCCCTCCGACTTCCTTTATATTCTCAATTTCCACATATCCGTCTCCAAATCCTGCAAGTGAAGAACCGTGAAGGTTGTTCTCACTGATGATTCTTTTTATGACCATGGCCTTTGAAAACAGTTTGTAATCATCTCTGGCACCATAGATCTCTCCTGCAAAATACTTTGTCAGTCCGAGAAGCTCCACTTCTTCTTTGACATACTTTTCATCGGTTCCGCTGGCAAGATAGAGGTTGACTTCATGAGCTTTAAGCATATCTAACAATGCCACAGATCCTGGAACCAGATATTCAACAGGATCTATATCCCCAGTTGCCAATCCTTCTCTTCTGTAATCAATCTTTTCAAGCAGTCTTCTGTGATACTCGTTTTTGTATACAATGGGATCTATGCTCTGACCTCCTCGTTTCACCACTTCTTCATCCAGTCGGATACATTGATAAATAGTCTGTTTTCCGGTCAGAAGGTCAATAAATTCTCTGGCGCAATGCGATTCCTCTTCCAATGTACCATGATTTGGTGCCGCCATCAGCACCTCAGTGAAGTAAGGAGTCATGATTTCCTGCCACCCTTTTCTGATCAGGCTCAAAGTACCGTCAAAATCGAATACTACTGAATGTATAATACCTACTTTTACTTCTTTATTAACGAATATCATATCAGTCTTCCTTTTCTATCTCATTTTTCAGTGTGCAGATGATCGCATGTTCCCATACCATATGCATATCTTCAAGCTGTTCCATACCCCATGTACCGGCAATGACGCAAATATCACAGAGCTCTTTCATCTTTCCTCCGTCTCTTCCTGAGAAACCAATGGTTTTCATTCCGATTGATTTGGCATAACTGAGCCCTTTTAAAATATTCTTTGAATTCCCGCTTCCGCTGATGGCAAACAGAATATCATTTGCCTTACCATAATTCTTAAGCTGTTCTGAAAAGATGTCATCATAAGAATAGTCATTAGCCAGTGCTGTGATGACAGGCACCTGGTCTACCAGTGAAAAACACCTGAATCTCTTTTTCCCTTCAACCGATAATCCCTTAACCATATCATTAGTAAAATGTGAAGCGGTAGCAGCTGAACCGCCGTTCCCCGCAAAGTATATTGAATGCCCCGTTTTTCTTGCTTCAAGTAACATGTCACATACTTCTGATAAAAGTTCAGTATCAGTTTTTTTGAGAACTTCCACCTGTCCGTCAATATATTTCTGTAAATATTCTTTCATTTTCATCCTCCCAGTAAATGATTGTTTTCTATATCAGAAAGCAGTTTTTCTTTTATGATGTTCACTGCTCCTTTTTCATAGTTATGGCTGTCATAAATAATGGTAATCAGATTAGGCTGGTCTTTAATCAGTTCATTGAAGTATTGCTTAATGGAGGCCACCTGTTCCAGCCATCTGCTGTTGATAAAAAGCTCTTCAGGATTATAGAACTTATTAATGTATCCAGTCAGTATGACCAGACTGTCACAGGCTTTTCTCAACACATCCAGACACTCCGCATCCCCCATATTAGCTGCTTCAACCATGTCTTTCAATCCCATCCCAAGTTGCTCACTCAGTGCATAATCAGCAGCATATTTCTCAATGCATCCCTTCTGACCGCAGCTGCATAGAGGACCATCCGGATTAATGGAAATGTGTCCGATTTCTCCAGCCATGGAATCATGGCCTTTCAAAACACTCCCGTTGCAAATCACCCCACATCCGATTCCGCCTTTGATTGAAAGAAGTGCCGTTGATTTTTTACTTCCGTTTTCCCTAAAAAGACCTGCTCCGGCATAGACATCTTTTTCTACAATAGTGAAAAGATTAGTCATCGCAGTGATATCATTTCTCAAGTACTGTCCTTTGATGCTTTTCAAGTTAGGTAAGAACTCCACTTTCCCTGTCTCCTGGTTGCTGACCCCTGGTATGGTAATTCCCACCCCTAAAATATTTTCCTTATGCTTTATATATTCCACCAGCATAGAAAGAACTTCTTCATATGAGATATCAATCTCCACTTGTACATATTTCCGCCCGATAATGTTTCCTTCCAGGTCTTCTTCCCTGAAAGAGATATAGTCAATACCCATATTGATTCCAATGATGTGGTTTTTCGAAAGGTTAAAGGAATAAATTACCGAATTACGGCCGAGATTGCTGCTGTCAATACCATCTTGCATCAGCACCTCCCTTTCAACCATCATATTGATGATATTCCCCACAGTAACCATGGTCAGATTAGTGGCTCTTGCGATTTCACTTTTAGTTCCCTGCTTCTTATCTGCAATGAATCTTAAGACTTTCAATGTATTAAATTTTCTTAATTCATCAGGTGATTTCATCATTTTCTCCAATTAATAAAGGTAATTAATTAATTACCTTTATTAATATATCATTTTTAACTTTTTTGTCAACATTTTCTATTGATCATTCAATTCATTAATGAAATCTTCAAATCCGTCATTGAAATATTTTGTAATATAGTCATTGATAGCATCTTCTACACTTTTACCTTCTTTGAAAACATCTCTAAGCAACTTTTCAAAAGCGTCGAATATTTTCCGGCTGACACTGCCCTCATTTCCAACAGTTATTTCTTTAGTCATATCATAATGGTAAAATTTTTCACTGTCATTATTTCTCAATGCATCAAGCTCTCCAAAATACTTATTTCTTTCTTCATTCACCATATCATAAAATTCTTTGTTTTCTTCATAAGTCATTTTTGTCGAGTAAAAAGGTTTCATTTTACTTAAGTCCTTGACTATGTTGATATTAATATTCTGAAAATACCTTGCTGTCCCATTTTCAACTGTAACACGGTAATAATACTCATCCGTTTCATCAAAATGATACCCCTTGATTCCATAATTGAAGGCTTCTAACAAGTCTTCTTCAAAAAAGACAGTGTTGATTAAATAAGAAAGTTTCTCCTCCACATCCAGGCAATCTTTCATGACTGCAAAACCTGTGGTATAGGTGGATTCCCAAATAAGGTTACTTTTTGAATCTCCCTCCAGATAGTTTCCCGGTATAGTATCATAAGGAGAAGTACCGCCGACATTATACTTTGCTTCCTGTTCCTCTGTTGTCATTTCCTCAGTATTGATGATAAGATCTTCATCCAGGAGATATTTCATATACTCCATCGCCTGTCTGAACTCAGAAGATAATACAATGTCCT
Organism: Clostridia bacterium; assembly: GCA_016938455.1. Taxonomy (GTDB): domain Bacteria; phylum Bacillota; class Clostridia; order DUPQ01; family DUPQ01; genus JAFGUQ01. Next base: position 850 of record JAFGUQ010000285.1, on the reverse strand, counting down.
CATATTCATTGGTTTCAGGATTATACGACAGATTGGTGATACCGCAGACAGATGGTCTGCAACCGAAAGAAAGAAAAATATCAAACAACTCCATTAAGCTATAATAATCGCTAATCCTTATCGCATATTGCATCCGGTCATCATCGTCCAAATCAACGCTTCTGACCAGCCTTAAATACTCAGTGAATTCTTCCAGTGTGTCAGGAACATCAATATTCAATTTCTCCAGCCATCCCCTGTTATAATTCCGGTATCCATATTGTGTTCTTTGGGTGAATGAAGGAAGTACCCAGGTATTCCCGTTTTCATCTGTAAAATCTTCATAAGCTTCCTTGTCGATGATGCTGGCTCCGTTGATTGTCTGAATATACTGGTTAAGAGGGATGATCAGGTCATTTGCTCTTAACTCATTTAATGTTCTGATGTTGTCAATGAAAACAAGTCTATCCGTTTCAAGTTCATCTAATTGTGCATCAATTGCTTTTAGTTCCAGGTAATTAAGTGAAATGCCTACACCAGCTATACCCGAGACATGCTGCTCCCACATGGTTTTAGTATTGTCATCCATTTTATTGAAATCATATAATGAAGGAAGATAGATTTCAAGACTGACAGGATTATCATAGTTTTTCACATGACTGAAGGAATCCTCCTGGAGGTTATTATTTGTTTCATCATTTGAGTTATCAGTTTTAGGCGTGCAGCTTGAAGAAAAAACAAATACCAGAATTATAAAAAATAATAAAAGCTTATTTTTCATCATATCCGTCGAGTAGACAGCCCACTACTCTTTCCCTTTCTTAATATTTATCACATCAAGCGAGGAGTAGCTGCTGCCCCTCACAGAACC
>JAFGUQ010000284.1 GCA_016938455.1 Clostridia bacterium | reverse complement strand
ACGGGATAAACCGCGGTACCACTCTTTTTCCTGACTGTCAGGCGCTCATTCTTTTAACGGTATTTTATCACCGCCGGAATCTACTGTAACTTCAAAACCGGAGCTCAGGTATGAAATTTCAGATAATTATGAACCTTAAGAAGCTTTCAGCTTCAGCTTCTCTCTCTTTCAAGGAATAAACATCTTACTTTTACCTTCATCGCTTTTTTATATTATATGATTTCAATTATATATATGTCAAATAATTTACAACAATAAAAACCACTGTGATATAATAAATGCTGTGGAGGGATGACAAAATGGATAAAAATATTTTTTCTCTTAAAAATGAGCAGTCAAGTTTCTTTGTGTATAAACCATTTGATCTGGATAATCCTGATTTCATCATGGTGATTGCTCACGGACTTGCCGAGCATGCCGAAAGGTATTATAAATTATGTGAATTCATGTATAATCACAATGTGCTTTCTTTCGCCATTTTCCATCCGGGACACGGAAAATACACTCTAGAACCCGGTGTATGGCCAGAAAAAGGTTTTTTTGTGTCCATTAATAATATGGATACTTTAATTGACTATGTGAAAACAAAATTCCCATCCAAGAAAATTGTCCTGTTTGGCCATAGCATGGGATCGTTTCTTTCTCTTGGGTATATTGAAAAACATGGTGAAAAACTTGATTTATGCATACTTTCAGGTACCAATGATGCTCAGCCGAAAAGCTTATCCTCAGCAGGAACGTTTATTTCTTCATTGATCTGCAAAATCAGCGGACGAAACAAACCTTCTAAACTTTTGAACAATATGTCATTTGGAAGCTTCAATAAGTCGTTCTCTCCTAATCGGACAGAATTTGACTGGTTATCAAAAGATGAAAAAGAAGTGAATAAATATGTTGAAGATCCTCTTTGCGGTTTTATTCCTTCTGCAGGTCTTTTCAGGGATCTCCTTGAGGGCCTAACTCAGATATATAAACCTGAAGCCATTGAAAAGATTCCTAAAGCCCTCCCGGTTCACATTCTTGGCGGAAGTAACGATCCTGTAGGAAATTTCGGAAAAGGATTGGAAGCACTTCAAAAAAGACTTCTGAAACACCATATTAATCATGTGACATTGAAAATATATGAGAATAACAGACATGAATGCATCAACGAAACGAATTCATCTGTGGTGATGAGTGATGTTTATGTGATTTGTCAGGATACTATGCTATAAAATCCGGTTTTTCATTTTCATAGAGAATGGTTAATTGATGTAAAGCTCTTGAACAGCATGTGTAAAGGAGCTTTTTATCTTTTTCTCCTTTGTAGTTATCCTCATCTCTGCATACCAGAATCACCCCGTCATATTCTAGACCTTTAGAAAGATAGGATGGCAGGACAACAGCTCCTAGCATATAGGTATCATCATGGACATTGACTCTTCGAATGTCATCGCTTTTTATTTCCTCATAAATCATATCAGCAGATAAAGCTGTTCTTGTAATCACTGCAATTGATCTGCATTTTTTCTGTTTCATGATATTGATTTCATTTTTAATTTGTTCAATGATGTCATTGTTTGTCTTGATGACTGCAGGTTCATCGCCATTTCTGTCAACATATTCATAATTGTTGTCATTGCCCAGAATCCTGTTGCAGAACTCTGAAATCTGTTTAGTTGAACGATAACTTTTAGTCAGTTTCACAATGAATGCTCCTGGAATGGTGATTTCATCCAGGGTATCCAACCCTGTCAGATAATTGATAGCCTGATTGGTATCCCCTAAAAGTGTATAAGACGAATTCTCATAGAGCTTAGTAATGACAATCAGCTCCACTGCTGAATAATCCTGCACCTCATCAACCACCACATGCTTTATGTTTTGGATTCTGTTCTTGTATCCGATTAAAGCTTTAATCAGCATAATAGGGGCGATATCCTCATAATTGATATAATTCTGTTCCAGGTTATTCTTGAATTTTTCTGCATAGTCTTCATACCCCGCATACTGCAGAAAATCGTAATAGACTGCAGGGAAATCAGGTCGAGTACATCGATCAATCATTTCTCTGATCTGCAAAGAAGTAGTCCGCGCAAGAAAAACCGCTTTTTTTCTTCTTTCATAATCCATTCTGGGGATTTTCATATAATCTCTTCTCATCTGCACTACAAGATAATTCAGTCGTTTCAATAATAAAGTCCTTAATTTCTCAAATCTCAATGCCATGGAATGAGTGCTGTAGTCTTTGAAGAACAGATGATTTATTTCATCCTCTGAACCTACACTTTTATCTTCATAAGTCAGGTCACTGAACCGGTAGAGTCCATTTCCGAGTTGTTCAACATATTCCTCAATTTTATGAGCAAAGTCAAAAGAGCCTTTTTCTTTGATGGCATTGCTTTTCTTTTCAGAAATATGTCTTAGAATCCCTTCCATCTGATAATACTTATCTTTAAAAGAATATCCGTGGCCAAGATAACTTCTCGCCAGGCTGATGAAAGTGGACATGTTCATGTTCTCTTCTCCAAGTTCTGGAAGAACATCCGAGATATAGTCATTGAAGATTTCATTCGGCGAATAAACAATGACATTATTGGGTTTGATGGTTTCTCTGTACCTGTAAAGCAGCCAGGCAATACGATGAAGCGCTATGGAAGTTTTCCCACTTCCTGCAGGACCATCAACCAGTACAATTCTGTCATTTTCGTTTCTGATTGCTTTATTCTGCTCTTTCTGAATACTTGAAACAATAATACCCATTTTACTGTCTTTGCTTTCGCTTAGAATGGATTGAAGAATCTCATCATCAATTTTTAAAGAGGATTCAAACATTGACTGTATTTCTCTGTAAAATATGCGATATTGTCTTTTTAATACTAATTCTCCCCTGATTTCTCCCTCAGGTGATATGAAACCTGCTTTACCTTTTTCCTGCTCATAAAACATGCCACAGACAGCTGCTCTCCAGTCATAAATGAGAATATCTCCATCTTTATCATCAAATGTGGAGGTTCCAATATAGATACGATCAACGTCATCATACTGGTCTTCTTTGAAATCAATGCGTCCGAAATATGCACTTTTTTTCAGCAGGCCTAATTTATTAAGTAATTTGACTTCGTTTGAATGTCTGGCTTTATCGCTGTTGATACCGTCAAGCAGAGTCAGTGCTTCCACCACATCATCCAGATCAGAATAATTGCTTTTACTCTGTTCCCACATGTCTTTGTTTGATCGTTTGATTAAATCGTAGCTGTTGTTGATTTTCTTTTCAAGCAAATCCATGTTTATTGTAATATGATCAATAACACTGTTTAATCTGTCAATTTCAACCTGCCACTCTTTTTTTGATAATGCCATCATTTCTCCCGTACATCGATATATATTATTATATTTTATAATAGTATGTTTAAAAAGGCAAATACTTT
>JAFGUQ010000283.1 GCA_016938455.1 Clostridia bacterium | reverse complement strand
TTTGTTTGACTTTTTTATTTTCTTATGATAAAGTAAAATTATCAAAAAAGCGAGGTAATAATATGTATCAGAATTTAACTAAAAAGCAGGCAGAAGTGCTTGATTACATTAAAGAATCTCTTTCAAAAAACGGTTATGCTCCCTCTGTCAGGGACATCTGCAAAGATGTAGCAATTAAATCAACTTCAAGTGCCCACTCTTATTTAAAAAAACTGCACTCTTTAGGTTATATCGATATGGACAATACTGTATCAAGGTCAATCCACCTTCCAGAAAATGATCATAAGGAATCTTTTGAGGGACTGGTTAATATTCCAATCATTGGGCAGGTAGCCGCAGGTCAACCTATTCTGGCTACTGAAAATATTGAATCTACTTTTCCTGTTCTTGAAGAATACACAAAAGGAAGTGTTACCTTCATGCTGAAAGTAAAAGGAGAAAGCATGATTGAAGCCGGTATTTTAGATGGTGATCTTATTATGGTAAGACAGCAGAGCACTGCTAATAACGGTGATATTGTGGTTGCATTGATTGATGATGAAGCTACTGTTAAAACTTATTACAGAGAGAAAGATCATATTAGACTACAACCCGAAAACAGTACCATGGATCCTATTCTGGTTTATGAAGATATATCGATTGCAGGTATTGTCGTCGGACTTTTCAGATCATATTAAAAAAGAGCAGATGCTCTTTTTTTTTACATATTATCAGGGTTTTCCTGAAAAATCAAATGAATTGGTTTCATAGGGGCTATTGTTGATACGGCATGTTTGTAAATAATCTGCTGATTGCCTTCCACTTCCAGTACAATCACAAAATTATCAAACCCTTTAATAATTCCCTTGATTTGAAAACCATTAATCAGAAAAAGTGTTATTTGTACTTTGTCTCTTCTCAGCTGATTTAAAAACACATCCTGCAAGTTCATTGACATAGATTTACTCATGCTTTCACCCCTTTTCACAAATCTACTATCATTTTACTAGAAATCTGAATTTTTATCAAGAATATTAAGAATTTTATGGTAAATAAGCTCTAAATTATAATTATTGTCAATATCTATGACATAAGCCTGCTGATACTTTCTAAACCAGGTATATTGCCTTTTAGCATATCTTCTGCTGTTTCTTTTTAATAACCTTACCATTTCAGTCAAAGTGATATACCCTTTTAAATACCAGATGACTTCTTTGTAGCCAATGGCCTGCAGTGAAGTGGCTTGTTTATTTTTAGTATGATTGAAAATCTCTTTAACCTCTTGTATGAGGCCGTGATTGAGCATCAGATCAATTCTTTTTTCAATTTTTTTGTAAACTGCTTCCCTTTCAGGATTCAGGACAAACAAAATATAGTCATATTTATCATTTTCTTTCTTGGCATTTTTTTTATATTGCTCAAGTGACTGTTTCTCAGTTTCAAGGATTTCAAGGGTTCTAATGACTCTTTTGACATTATTGGCATGAATGCTTCTGCCCGCATCCGGGTCTTTTTCTAAAAGGAGATGATGCAGGTATTCTTTTCCTTTCTCATTAAGTAAATGCTCATATTTCTCTCTGATGAACTGATTGTCATTCTGTTCTTTGAACTCCAAGTTCAGAAGAAGTGAATCAATATAAAGCCCTGTCCCTCCGACGACAATCGGAAGTTTATTTCTTCTGATGATATCATCAATGATTGATAAGGTATTTACTTTAAACTGTGCTACAGAATAATTCTGGTCAGGACTGACTATATCAAAATTATGATGAACAATTCCCTGTCTTTCCAAAATGCCAGGTTTTGCTGTTCCTATATCCATTCCTGTATAAATCTGCATGGAGTCACATGAAATGATTTCGCCATTTCTTTCTTTTGCCAATCTGATAGCAAGATCAGTTTTTCCTGAGGCGGTAGGGCCGGTAATGATGACTACTTCGTTTTTCATACAATCCTTTTAAACTTTTTTTCCAGTTCATATTTTGTCATTTTAGCCATGGTTGGACGGCCATGCGGACAATTATATGGATTGGTCATTTTTTCAAGTTGTCTGATCATTTCATTGATTTCCTGATGACTAAGTTTCATATTCGCTTTGATGGCATTCTTGCAGGCCATCATATATAGTGTTTCCTTATCATCCTCTGCAATATGGTCAACGGCACTTTTAAATACATCTTCTGCATTTTCACTTTTTATATCAGTCGGAACGCTTCTGATCAGTATGCTGTTTGATGAAAACTGATCATACTCAAATCCGAGCATTGATAATTTTTCTTTATGTTCATGTACTTCCAGCAGCTCAGAAGATGTCAGCCTTACTTCGACAGGAACCATCAGCATCTGCTTGTTAATCTGTTTGTCTAAATACTTGGCCAGCAGATTCTCATAAGTAATCCTCTCATGGCAGGCATGCTGATCCATCAGAAGAATATCATCTTCCCTTTGAAGTACGATATATGTGTCAAAAAGCTGTCCCACAATCGTATAGGCACCAATGAAACTTTCATTTTTTATTTCACTATCTGTCTCGGTGATACTTTTAGTTGTCATGACAGGTTCACTTCCGGAAAACTGTTCTTTAATCAATTTCATCTGTTCATGAAAGTCTGTTTTCTGTTGATTGGTTGGATGATAGGTCGTGACCGGTTCTCTCACAAAAGGCATTGATGATTCCTGTTTTTCGGGTGGAGCATATTTTTTCTCCTCATATATGGTATTACTGTCATCGATCACCATTTTTATCCCTCTATAAACCATTGAGAACACTTCATTGATATTTGAAAACCTTACTTCAAGCTTCTGAGGGTGTACATTGACATCCACCAGTGAGTTCGATAATTCCACATTCAACACAAAAAAAGGAAATTTTCCTTTCATCAATGTAGATTCAAATGCATTTTCAATGGCTCTAGTCACTTCAATGCTTTTTATGTTTCGATGATTAATGAATAAAGACTGGTTACCGCGGTTCCCTCTTGCAATGATCGGTCTTCCGACAAAACCGGTCATTCTCATATTGTTAAATTCATAATCCACTTCTAAAAGAGACTGTACTGTTTCCTTGCCATATATACTGTAGATTGTATTGACAAGTTCTCCGTCTCCACGTGTTTTCAGAATTTCCACATGATTGGAAATCAGTGTAAAGGCTATATGGGGATTGGCAAGAGCAATCTTATTAATCATTTCATGACAGTATCTTGCTTCAGTCATGTCATTTTTCAGAAACTTATATCGGGCAGGTGTGTTATAGAAAATTGATTTGATGACGAAAGTGGTTCCCACTTCTTTAGCAATGTTCTTTTTTTCAATGATGTTGCCACCTTTTATATGAAGTAATGTGCCGGCCTCCTCTTCCTCTGTCCGGGTGGTTACTGTCACATCCGCTACTGATGCAATGCTGGCAAGTGCTTCTCCTCTGAAACCCATGGTGCTGATATCTGTCAGGTCCTTGGCACTTCTTATCTTACTCGTGCCATGTCTTTCAAAAGCCATTTCAACATCATCTGAAGCAATGCCTTCTCCATCATCAGCTATTCTGATCAGCGTAATGCCACCTTTGACAATTTCCACTTTTATGTTTTTAGCACCGGCATCAATGGAATTCTCTATCAGTTCCTTAATTATTGAAGCAGGTCTTTCAATCACTTCACCTGCAGCGATCTGGTTGGATGTGTTTTCATCAAGTATGATAATTTTTCCCATTTTATTACTCCAGCTGATTTTTCAGTTCATAAAGCTTGTTTAATGCTTCAAGCGGGGTCATTTCCTGTATTTTCATATCCTTTATCAGTTTAATGACAGCTTCTTCTTTTTTATTCTTGTTGCTGAATTCTGTAAAATTCAATTGTCCGTCAATAGGCTGGTTTTTGATTCTGTTTCTTTTTCCGATGTCATTTTTTTCAAGTTCATTAAGCAAGTAAGTTGCCCTTTGAATAATTTCATCAGGAATACCGGCAAGATAAGCTACTTGAATCCCAAAGCTTTCATCTGCTCCGCCTCTGATTACTTTTCTCAGGAAGGTAACTTCATTTCCCTGTTTCTCAGCGGTAATGCAGTAATTCTTCACTCCTGGCTCCCGACCTTCAAGTTCGGTCAATTCATGATAATGGGTTGAAAATAAAGTTCTGACTGCTCTGTTCTTAGCCAGAAATTCAATGACTGCCCATGCAATGGACAATCCGTCAAATGTACTGGTTCCCCTGCCTATTTCATCTAAAATCAGAAGGCTCCTCTCTGTAGTATTTTTAATAATTGAAGCAACTTCACTCATTTCAAGCATGAAAGTGCTTTGTCCGCCTGCTAAATCATCTGCCGCTCCTATTCTTGTGAATATTTTATCAACCAATCCGATTCTTGCACTTGATGCCGGAATAAAACTGCCCATCTGGGCCATCAGCACAATCAGAGCTGTTTGTCTCATATATGTCGATTTTCCTGCCATGTTGGGACCGGTAATGACAGATGTCCTGAACTCATCACAGTCAAGGTAAGTATCATTAGGAATGAATTCATCACAGTTAGGCATTTTTTCTACTACAGGATGCCGTCCATCCTTGATGTCAATAACAGTAGAATCATCAACTGCTGGCTTGACATAATTTTCTCTGTCTGCTACTTCTGCCAGAGAACAAAGAGCATCAAGCACACAAATGGCTTTAGCTGTTCTTTGCAATCTGTCTCCATTTTTAGCCAGATGTTCCCTTATTTCTAAGAAAGTAGAGTATTCAAGTCTCACCAGCTTTTCTTCAGCGCCTAAGATGGTTGTTTCCATTTCTTTAAGTTGTTCTGTGATATATCGTTCTGAGTTGGCCAGTGTCTGTTTTCTGATATAGTTCTCTGGAACCATGTCATAATATGACTTTGTCACATCAAGATAGTAACCGAACACTTTATTGTATCCGATTTTTAGATTCTTGATGCCTGTTTTTTCACGTTCTTGTTTTTCCAGATCGAGAATCCATTGTTTCCCGTTTCTTGAAGCAAGTTTCAGCTGATCAATTTCCTGATTATAGCCGTCTTTGATGATACCTCCTTCTTTTATAGTAAATGGAGGCTGCTCAATTATCGCATTGTCAATCAGTTCGTAGATATCTTCAAGCTGATCAATGTCATTGGCTATGTAATGAATAATAGCACTTTTGTCATCTTTAATCAGATTCTTTATATGAGGCAGTTGTCCTATTGAAGTTTTAAGTGCAATCAGATCTCTGCAGTTCGCGTTTTCCATGACAATTTTGCCGGTAAGGCGCTCCATGTCATACACAGCCTTAAGAAGTTCAAACAGCTCCATTCTGACCATATACTTTTCCTTTAAGCTTTCCACTCCTTCAAGCCGTTCATTGATGGACTGGATATTCAAAAGCGGTTGCATCACCCATTTTCTTAAGGTTCTTGCTCCCATGCTGGTCGCAGTTTTATCAAGAATCCATAATAAAGTGCCCTTTTTCTTGCCTTCTCGCAAGTTTTCAGCCAATTCAAGATTTCTTCTTGCAATGACATCAAGTGTCATATACCGGTCGAAATCATAGACATTGATTTCATTGATATGGTCCAATGGTGTTTTTCTGGTTTCTGTAAGATACTCAAGTAATCCCCCTGACGCATTCAGCCAGATATCATAATCTTTAAAATTGATATTGACTGTTTTGTCTTTCAAAAGTTTCTTCGCATTTTCCTTATCAAATTTCCCGTCGTCAAACACAGAGACATAGATTCCCATTTTATCTTTGAGCAACTGGTAAAAAGCTGCATTTTCTGCTATTTCCCCTGTGGTGATGATTTCAGCAGGTTTAAATTTGGCAATTTCATCAATCACCTTTGAAATGGTATCACCAAATGTAATCTGAGTTGTCTGAAATTCTCCAGTGGTAATGTCACAGGATGCTATTCCGAAGCAAGACCCTTCCTTATACACAGACATGATGTAGTTGTTCACTTTTTCATCAATCAGATTGTCTTCTGTCACTGTCCCAGGAGTAATGATTCTGATGACTTCCCTCTTTACGATTCCCTTAGCAGTGGCAGGGTCTTCCACTTGTTCGCAGATGGCCACTTTATGTCCTTTATGAATCAGCTTGGCAATATAGTTATCTGCACTGTGATAAGGAATACCGCACATAGGAGCTTTTTCATTAAGACCACAGTTTCTTCCGGTTAAAGTAATCTCAAGATCCTTAGACGCAATGAGAGCATCTTCAAAAAACATCTCATAAAAATCGCCCAGCCTGAAAAACAGGATACAGTCACTGTATTTCTCCTTTGTCTTAAGGTACTGGTCCATCATGGGAGTGATATTTGTTAAATCATCACTACTTCTAATTACATCCGCCACAGTTTTCACAACCACTTTCTTTTGTCTTCAAAGCAATTCCATCTGCAAGTGTCTTGTTGATCTGCTTCATTAAAGCATCAAATACTTCCTTTGCAATGATATACCTGTGTGTGATTTCATTATCAAGGATCTCCTGATGTTTACTTTTCAGCAGGTTCTCCATTGAAGCCACTGCATCTTTATCTATATTCTCTCGTACTGTTTTTATATATTCTTCCTGAAGAAGCCTCATATCTCTGATAAGAGATGTCGCTTCTTCATCATTATCCAATTTGCACTTGCTGTCAATCAGTTCCCTGTATTCTTTTGTTTCTTTTATTTCCAGTGCCAGTTCATTTGCTTTTTCAAATATTTTCATTGGTTTCTCCTTCTAAATGCCATGTTTTTGCTGATGTTATTTTTACATTGACAATTTCACCGATTAAATCAGGTGACCCTTTAAAGTTGATTATTTTATTAGCTTCATCTCTTCCAGTCAGAATTTCCTTATCCGTTTTACTGGCACCTTCAACCAGTACCTTGACTGTACTTCCAACAAATGACAGGTTCTTTTTCAAAGTAATGCTGTTTTGTTTTTCAAGGAGTTTCTCGAATCTTTCGCCTTTCACTTCCTTGGTAATCTGATCCTTTCTTGAAGCTGCCGGTGTTCCTCTTCTTTTAGAATAAAGAAAAGTATAGGCAAAATCAAATTCACATTTTTCCAGCACATCAAGCGTGTCTTCAAAATCGTCATCTGTTTCTCCGGGAAATCCGACAATAATATCTGTACTCAAGCCAATTTCAGGTACCATCTGTTTCGCTTCGCTGATAATGGCAAGATATCTGTCCTTATCATATTTCCTGTTCATTTCTGACAGGACTTTTGTACTTCCTGATTGAAGCGGAAGATGAAGATGATTGCACACTTTATCGATGTCATGGATGGCCTGAATCAGTCTGGATGATATGTCTTTCGGGTGACTAGTCATGAAACGGATTCTTTTTATGTCACATTGCCTGTCAATCAGATACAATAGCTCAGTAAAATCTCCATCACTGTCATATGAGTTGACATTCTGTCCAAGCAGTGTGACTTCTTTAGTTCCTTCAGCGACCAGAGAGTTGATTTCATTGATGATATCATCTTTTTTTCTGCTTCTCTCTCTCCCTCTGACAAGAGGAACAACGCAATATGAACAGAAATTGTTACAGCCATACATTATCGGAACATAAGCTTTGATTGAAGACTCCCTTTTAACAGGTTGACCTTCAATGATTTCCTGGTCCACCGGTTCAGCAAAATATTGTTTCTGCCCGGTTGTCAGCAGAGTATATAAGTATTGCGGCAGCAGATGGCTCTTATTTGTTCCATATACAATGTCTGCATGACGATAGCTTTTCTTAATTTTATCAAGGGTTCCCGCCTGCTGCATCATGCATCCGCAAAGTGCAATGATCAAGCTTTCTTTTTTTTCTTTCTGCTTTTTTAAAACACCTAGATGGCCAAACACTTTCTGCTCAGCATTCTCTCTGACGCAGCAGGTATTAAAGAGAATAAAGTCTGGTATTTCATTGTCACTTGCTGCCAGGTACCCCATTTCCTCGAGAACTCCTGCAATCTTTTCACTGTCATTCTCATTCATCTGACATCCGAATGTTCTGATCTGATATGTTTTTCTGCTTCCTAAATTGATTCTTCTGACTTCTTCAATATATTTATGTAATCGCAATGGTTTTTCTTTCATTAAGCAAATCCTTCCTATTACTCTATTATATCAAAATACAGTCAAAATGAAACGAAAAAAAAGCCTGACCGGAAAATCAGTCAGGCTTTGATTATTGTTTTTCTATAAAAACAGTTTTAAAAGGAATAAAGCACCTATCACATACATCATAGGATGAATGTCTTTTACTTTTCCTGAAATCAGTTTTACTATGATAAATGAAATGAACCCGAACATCATACCATCTGCAATTGAACCGACGATAGGCATAATGATAACTGTCAGAAATGCGGGTACAGCATTAGTGTAATCTGCAAAATCAATATCTTTAATGGCTTTCATCATCATCAGACCGACAATTATCAAAGCCGGTGCTGTTGCAAAAGCAGGAATCGCTAAAAAGATCGGTGAAAAGAACAGTGCAACGACAAACATACCAGCTGTTGACACCGCTGTCAGACCAGTTCTTCCGCCTTCTCCAACGCCTGCCGCACTTTCGATATAACTGGTGACTGTTGATGTGCCTAAGACTGCTCCGGCGGTTGTAGCGACAGCATCAGCCATTAAAGCGCCTTTTGCATTAGGAATGTTTCCTTCTTTATCAAGCAGTCCTGCCTGAGAAGCGACACCTACTAATGTTCCGATGGTATCAAACATGTCAACCATTAAGAAAGCAAATACGATGACCAGAAAATCAAATCCCAGTTTCCATGCTCCTGCAAAGTCAAATTTGAAGAAAAGCGGTGCAATGGATGGAGGCATTGAAATAATCCCTGAAGGATACAGACTATATAAACCTGCAGCCGGATCCGGAATATACCAGCCAATAGCCTGAGCTATGATTCCTAAACCATAAGTACCTAAAATTCCCCAAAGAATAGCTCCTTTGACTTTGAAATGAATCATAAGTCCAATCGCTACAAGACCAATAAAAGATAATACAACAATCGGAGATGTGAAATTTGCACCACTTTCGATTCCTGCACTTCCCAGCCCGATGACAGCGATGAATAAACCGATACCTGCTGTTATGGCATATTTCATGTTTTTGGGAATGGCATTGACAATAGCCTGTCTGAACTTAAAGAGTGTCAGCAGGATGAAAATCAATCCTTCAACCAGTATGGCTGTTAAAACGATCTGCCATGAAACTCCACCAAGTACAATGCTTGCGAAAAATGCATTAAGTCCCATACCTGAGGCAAGTGCTACCGGATAGTTGGCAAAAAACGCCATACACAAAGTACCGATGATTGCTGCAATGGCAGTTGCTGTGAATAACGCCGGATAGTCCATTCCAGTGTCTGCATTGAACATAATACCTGATAGGAAAAGAGGATTGACTGCCAAGATATATGACATTGTCATAAACGTGGTAATACCAGCAATCAATTCGGTTTTAACATTGGTATTGTGTTCTTTAAGCTTAAATAGTTTCTGCATAAATAACCGTCGAGTAGACAGCCCACTACTCTTTCCCTTTCTTAATATTTATCACATCAAGCGAGGAGTAGCTGCTGCCCCTCACAGAACCG
>JAFGUQ010000282.1 GCA_016938455.1 Clostridia bacterium | reverse complement strand
CTGAGTGTCCTTAAGGGAATTCCATCGGGATTTCCCGTTATTATTAATAAATGAAGCAAGTTCATCATGCTTCGGTGAGGATAATGAAAGCAATGCAGGCTGACAGTAAAACAGCACTTTCATCTGCAGTTTATGCGCCAACATCACCGTTTCAATCAGCTGTTTCTCATCATAAGGAACTGAGCCGTCAATATGCGTGAAAACAGGCATATGCAGCACAAGAACCGAGCAGCCGTATTCAGCCATTTCAATCATGGTTTCCTGATCAGGAACTCTTGGCCACAATCCATTGAAGTGATAGATTCGCTGCCCTCTTACATTGCTTTTATCATTATTGATTCCGGTGACTGCAACACACCATCTGTTTTTATAGATATTTCCTTTTTCATTTAACGAGGCAAGATTGATTTCCCAACCGAGAAACACACTTTTTTCATTTTCAATCTGTACCTTCTTTCCGTTTTTAAGATTTTCGAGTAAAAAGTCAACACTGTTGGTCACTATTCTGTCATCAGTAGTGAAATTGACAGAAGTGGCTCTATTGTATCTGAAAGTAGTGTCTTCAAAATTATTTCTTATGTCGTAACCATGAGAGAAAACAGCAGACTTATCTAAATGAATCCCAACCTTCAGCTGTTCATTAAATGTGTTGTTCCGTAAGGTTTCAACCTGAAAAGTGCAGATGACATATCCTCTGTCATAAATCTCATATTCTGCGGTCACTTTGAAATCCCTGGATTGCATGATAGCATGAATATGTTTTTGATGATCCTTTTTTTCTTCTACCCATTTTTTAAGAGATAAGGAAGGCAAATGACAGACCTCTATATCATCAAAGAGAATTTCCCGGTAAGAGATGCCATCAAACATATTAATGCAGTTTATTGTCCCTTTTTCCCTGTCAAAGCCGAAATCAACTTTTTTCATATCAGTCCTCCATATTGTTTTTCCTATGGGTCAATGCTCTTTCAAAATAATCATCAAGCAGTTCAAGATTATATTCATCGATGATTTTCCCGACTGTAAACTCTTCGGTTTCGCTGGATATGATTACCGCACCAAGAAAGCCGGGGTCACTTATTGTCACTTTACTGCCGTACTTTTCCTTGATAGCAGGAAACTGATCTCTGTTATAGTCAAGATGAATCAGCTCACAGTCAAGGTTGATTGTCGCTGTCACAAAATCGAAATAGTTGGTACTGCTGGCAAGCAGACTGCCTGAAGGAGATAAAACTGTACAGGGAAGACCGGCTACAGCACCTGCAAAATGTGCTCTTAATGAATAAGCCCAGTAAGACTGCATAAGTCCTCCATGATAAACAGAGGAAAACAGAATCAAATCAGGTTTCTGCTTTTTATATGTCTCTCTTATTTCATCAAAATTAAGGTCAAAGCAAATGACACAGGCTACCTTTCCAAAATCACAGTCAATTACATTGGCTTGCTTCCCGCAGAGAATATCCCCTTTGGTGGTTTCTTCCACAACCACATGATTTTTATGGTAAGTCCCCGCAATTTTCCCATCTCTGCCAATCAGTCTGGTAGCATTACGATAGGAGCCATCTTCCATCTTGACAGCAGCAGAATAAGCGATATAGCATCTATTCTTTAAGGCAATGGCTGATAATCTGTCAAGAATCCTGTCTTTTCTTTCTTCATAATACCTTTTTCTTAACTCTACCGGAAAGTTTGAAGGTCTGTCACAGGCCTCAGGTAATACAATTAGGTCAGGCTGATCTGGAGTGACCATGGAAATGCGTGTTTCAAGATGGTCAGCCATTTCGTCTACCGCCTGATCAAGCGGCAAGGTAACATCAATTTCAATTGCTTTCGGGCCTACACAGCTGATTTTCACATAATTTGACATGACAGTTCCTCTTTTTCATTTTTGATACTAAAAGAATACCACAAGAAGGTGCTGCTGTTCAAACTCTACTCTGCTATAATATATTGTCTGATCAGCATCATCATGATAAAATCAAGCCATGAATGTAAATGAAATGAGTAAGCTGAAGGAACAGGCATCATGTTTCACTAAAGTTTTTGAGGTGAAAGGACGTTATGTCAATGACCACTGTTTTTTCATGGAAGGAAAAACAGTTCATCTTTTCTATATCGATGGTGAAGCAGGTAAAGGCTGTTATGACCTTGGAAATGAAATCATCATCGGTCATGCCATAAGTGAAGACCTGATTCACTGGAGGGAGGTATCACCTGCACTGATCAGAGATGACCGCTTTTCTCATGAAGAAAGAGGTATTTTTGCTCCTTATGTGGTCAGTCATGAGAACAGGTACTATATGTACTACTCCTCACATAACATGGCAGGTGCACAGTTCATGTGCCTGGCTATCTCGTCTGATCTTCACCGCTTTGAACGGTATGAGGGAAATCCCCTATTTGTTCCGAGGGGAGAGTATGCTTTCTGGAGCTCTCAAGTCCCCTGTTCCTGTCGTGATCCTCATGTTTTTCGTGATCCGATAAGTCATGACTATCTGATGTACTGGGTTTGTGATATGAAAGAGGCAAAAGATGAATCGTGTATTTCCTTATCCCGCTCTTCTGATTTGTTTTCATGGACAGAAACCAGCCCGGTACTTGTCAGAAAGCACTCATTTGATGAAGCTTATACCATGAAGGCGGAATCACCCTGTCTTATTAAGCACCATGGACTTTATTACCTTTTTTACCGCCATGGTAACGGAACAAAATATGTGGTTTCTGATGACTATACCAGTTTCACAGACAGTAAGGAGGTATTACTTGGTCCTTCTCATGCCAGCGAAATCTTTCTTTACAATAACGAATGGTATATCTCCAGCTGTTCGAGAGAGCCTGCTGATATAGAACATAAAACAGACCGTCATCATGGATTGTATCTGGCTCGCCTGTCCTTTGAAACCTTGACTCCTTCCATCATTCCTTTTTAACTGATAATTTACTATTCAAGTACTATCTGCTATGATGTATGTTAGGTGACATCATGAAAAAAACATTGACGTATTTATTAATAACCGTAGTGGCCATGGCTCTGATTGCAGGAGTCTACTGGTCTGTCAGTTTTCTGATCAATCAGGACAGTGAGGTCATTCAAAGTTCACAGCCGTCAGCATCACCAGAAGAAAGTGTATTCAGCAATGAAGACAATACCGTGTATCAGGCGCCACCGAAGGTCATTTTCAGTTTTTCATGGGATGATGCAGCATTCAGTCTTCAAAGTGAAAACTGGTATCAGAATTTAGGCAGTGGCGGTTACCATCAGGTATCAGGTATCGAAAGCTCTCAGGAAGCAGATAATACTATTCTCACATCTGATGAGACCATTTCATTTTCATATGATACAGAACCTGATTCCATCATTTATGAAGTGTTTGATCAAAACACGGATACTCTTGTTCTTTCAGAAGAGACCACTGATTCCACCATTCCAGTCATGAGTGAGCAGGGCGATTATCTCTATGTCATCACATTTTTATGGAATGATGACCATAGACTGTATACCGGGGAATATCGCTATACGCTTCCACTATTCGTTGATCTTCCAGCCTACTTTGAATTCAGCAAGCTATCCGTCAAACAAGGTGATTTCATTAAAATCACTGCTTACAATGTCAATGATGACCAGGTCCCTGTAGTCAACCAGTCCGTTTTTAATCGGTTCAAACTATTTAAAAGCGGATACACCTATGAGGGGTTTCTTCCTGCAGGATATTATACCGGGAAAGGTACTTATGAACTGGAATATGGTTTTTTGGGAGAACCTTTATTAAAAGAGTCCCTGACCGTCCTTCCCTATGATTTTAAAATACAATACCTATGGATTAACGAAACACTTGCAGCAGCTACCAAAAATGATGAGTCAAGTGCTGAATACAACAAGTACTTCTCTCCTACAAGATGGCAGTCCAATGAACAGGCCTATTATACGGAGTCTTTTGTTCTGCCGGCAACAGGCCATCTGTCTACTGAATTCGGAGAAAACCGTTATACCAACGGTCTTCCCACTTCCTATCATCATTCAGGACTTGATATCGGCAATGAAATTGATTCTCCCATATATGCGACTAACAGAGGGAAAGTCGTCCTCTCCATGTATCTGATCATGACAGGAAATACAATCGTCATTGATCATGGTCAAGGTCTTTTCAGTGTCTATTTCCATATGAATTCCACCATCGCCAAAGAAGGAGACATGGTAGAAAGAGGCGAACAGATCGGATATATGGGAACCACCGGTTTTTCAACCGGCTCCCATCTGCATTTTACCATGTCATTTTTTGATACCAATATTGATCCTGGTTACCTGTTAGTCGGCGAACCAATCACCAAAGAGAATGCTGAAGAATATCTCAACTAAATCATATCTGATCTGACAATTCTCATATACTGACTTTTAGTGATGAAATAGAATATGGTATATACAAGCGCATAGACTGCATACATCACCATGGATGACTCAAGCACATGAAGGTATGAGTTGTCTACTGATATCAGATTGGAAAACACCATGGTGTCTGCCGATTTCATGGCGAATATGCTATGAACAATTCCGACAGCAAGAGGGATGAGAAAGACAGGCAGTAATCTCTTGATTATCACTTTTCTTTCAGTTTTTTCACTCATTCCGATTCTTCTTAACGCTCTGTACTGATTCTTTTCGTCTTGCGCCGCCATAATCTGGTTAAAATACAGCATACTGGCTGTCATGAAGATAAACACAAAACCCATGAAGTATCCAATGAAACAAATTAACCCATAAATTTCCATCTCCATTGAATAAGTGTTATATGCAATACGATAGT
>JAFGUQ010000281.1 GCA_016938455.1 Clostridia bacterium | reverse complement strand
TAATCGTTTAACCATCGTACGGGAGGGAACAGAATGAAAAAAACATTCATGGGTATTCTCATATTTATACTGTTACTGGGTAGTAGTTGTCAGAAGGTAAAAGTAAATGAATCTGATTATGACTTTTCATTGATAGCAGGAATAAATCAATATTCTACAGTGATGTCCTCAGTTCCAGGGTTCCCATTACAATATACCTGTAAAAGAAATAACGAGAAAGTTGAACTGGCACTGGTGTTTGAATGCGATTATGGCCAGTTTTTACAATGGAACAACGACTCAGTTGTCACAGAAGCAGGAAAGGTATATGCTGAGAAATTTGAAAATTCCGTGATTTTTTGGAGTCCGCTTTCTGATGGAAAGTTTTCTAATAAAGAACAAATCATCATTTCTGTAAATATCATTGATGAATTGACTAAAAAAAATGTGAATAAGTTAAAATATTTGATTGTAAAAGATGAAAACAATTTTTATTTTATGAATTCAACAAAGGATTAAAATAATTTTCCAGTTTGAATTTGACATTCAGCGTATGAGCTTCTATCATTGATAGATATATAAAAATTCTATTATAGATTGAGGATACATTGGAAATTAAAAACACAACAGGGTTGATATTGAAAAGAATCAAGGAATTTCTACGACAACATATGATTGTCGAAATCATGTTTGTCTTTTTTACTGTTTGCATAGTGAGCGAATGGTTTCAAGTGGAAAGTATGACTTACTACGGTTACAGCCTCCTGATAACTCTTGTCACTATTTATCTGTGCAATAAAAAGCAATATTCAATACTTCTTAACAACCATTCAAAGGTCCTGGTTCTGTCCTTATTTCTATTGATGATAACTGCGAGTATGCTGTATTTTTATATGCTGACTTATGCAGAAGTACCTGCGCTAATCAGTATTTTTGCCGGAACAGGTTTCTTAGGTTTTATGATTGGTCTGATTAATCTGTTTTTAAAGAACAGATTGCACAATCAAATAGGCGAGAGTACATTAATCCAATCTTTTTTGAAGAATTCATTGATTCTAAGCATGATATTTTTCATGTTTCTGATTATTGTTTTCAGCTTCATAACCACTTTTCAAATACTTGACGGAAAACTGCTTTTTCTGATTTTTGCTGTTTTCCTTATATTGCTTTTCATTATCAATACCAAGGTAAAAGTCAATGATTCTGTTATTTTACTTGGCTTGTTTCTTTTGGCGTTTATCTTAAGAACGGGCTATATTCTGGCTGTCGATATTGATCAGGTTTCAGATTTCAAAGTGATGCTTGACGGTGCGGTTATGTTAAGCAAGGGAGATCTGACGTTTACAAAATGGCCTTATTATTTAAAATGGGCTTATCAGCTCGGATTCACCTCATATCAGGCTATCATTCTTTATCTGACAGATGGAAGTGTGATGGCATTGAAGTTAATGAACAGCCTATTGTCCTCAGGCACATGCTTATTCATATATGGCATAGTGAAAATGTTATCCGGGAAAAGAGCTGCCACGATAGCAGGCGCCATCTATGCATTCAATATTCCTGCCATTGCCATGTGTCCCATTCTGACAAATCAGCATTTAGCTGTTTTCCTCTTTGTCTCATCATTCTATTTCTTTCTGAAATATTCTGAGAATATGATCAAAGGTGCCATATTCGCCGGAGTTCTGGTCGGAACAGGTAATATCATAAGACCTATGGGTGTGATTATTGTCTTGACAATGATTATATTCCGATTTTTCACCACTGACATGAAAAAGAAGGGTGAACTTAAAAAATCTTCAATGGCACTTATCGCATTCATAGCAATCTATTTTGCCATACAGCTGTCTGCTTCGGTGATTTTCATTGGGAGCGGGTTGTCTGATACAGGATTAAGCAATCAGGACCCTTACTGGAAACTGGTTGTAGGGTTGAATATTGAAACGGGTGGCCGCTATTCTCAAGATGACTTAACAGCTATTAATCAGATAAGTGATCAAGCCGAACGGGAATCGTATGAAAAGAATCTGATTATAAAGAGAATCAGTGACCCCTTTAAACTGATTGGCCTGTTTTCAGAAAAGACAAGATATCTGTGGGGAGACATTGATGAAACCATTAACTGGAGTTTGAATGAAGCTAAATCAGGCAGCAGGATTTTTTCATATGTCAGTAAAAGCTCACTTGAGCAGTTTCTGAAATATTCAGGAAAAGCGACAGATACCATCTTATATATCTTCATGCTGATCACTCTTGTCTACAGTGTTTTTCATAAAGACATCTATCAAAAAAGAAACATACTTCTTTTTATTATTCTGTTTTTCGTGTTTTTCGCTATCCATCTGCTAGTCGAGATTCAATTCAGATATCGTATGTTCATTATGCCTTATGTCATCATCATCGCTGTTCATGGAGGAAGAATCATGAATCGTTCATATCAATTGCATAAGTCAAATCGTTTACACAGAAAATCATCTGTTTCATGAACAGATCTTCTGGTGTAAAAGGTTATTGTTGACATTCCATCTGAATTGTGCAGAATAAATAGTAGGGAGTGACCAGTAACTGAAAGGACATGATATATGAAATTATCAGCGTTGACTGACTTTCCAGATGATGCCATGAACATCTATTCTGAAAGCACCATGTACAGACTAATGGAGCATCTGAAGCAAGCAGGTGTCACACGTGTATACATGCAGTATTATGGTAATAAAGAATACGGGTACTTCTGGGATCATCAGGCACCGACTCATAAAGAAACAATCATCACTGCAGATAATATGCCTGAATACAGCAGGGTCTTTGTTGAAGCATGCAAAGCATATGATTTAGAACCGGTGGCTGTCATGCGCCCTCATGAACAGGGGGTCTGGATCACTTATTCGCCTTTTTATAAAGAGTCTAGAGAAAACAGAGGAGTTCCATACTTAGGCGGGAAAATGCTGATTGCCAGTAAATTCCTGATTGAAAATCCCGAACTCAGAATAAAAAGAAGAACATATGATATTGATCCTGATGCAGTACATAAAACAATTCATACAATAAAACTGTTCAAACATAATGATGTACATACTAGAATCAAAAAAGAGAATCTAACCGTTTATGTTTCAAATGATAACTCATACTATAGAAAATATGAAGGTGACTTTTCAATTTCTTTTTCTCAAGAAAATGCCAAAAGCAATGCTGAGGTGACAGGATTCGTCAAAGATTATCCTGTAAAAGTACTTACCAGAACTGGAGATCAGATTGAAGTCATCACATTAAGCGGCTTGTCGATACAGGAACAATTCATCGCTGTAGGTGCAAAGTGCGAAGGTGAAGTCAGTGAAGA
This sequence comes from Clostridia bacterium, assembly GCA_016938455.1. Lineage (GTDB taxonomy): Bacteria > Bacillota > Clostridia > DUPQ01 > DUPQ01 > JAFGUQ01. Next base: position 3,132 of record JAFGUQ010000281.1, on the reverse strand, counting down.
GACTTCATTCATGAATACACCTATGAAGAGCATTGCCGTTTATGATATCGAAGGTAATGAAATATGCGCTTCACCCGGTTCTGTCGCATGGAGATTACCTTCAGAAAATCGTGTTCTGGATACGGGGTTTAATTTTGATGACGGATTTGGAAACTGTTATGCTGTGACACTTGATCCAAATGAAAAAGAAGGGTATTTTGCCATTGCCAAAGGTAAATATGAATATGTCCATGGGGCTTTATGTGTCTTGGAACCTAAGGTAAGAAAATACTGGCTTGAATGGCTTGATAAAGCGATGGATGATGGCTATGTCATGATCGGCAACCGGATTGAATGCCATTCGGTTCATGTTGATGAGCCTTGGGCATATGGCTATAATGATGTGATTAAAGAGGAATACTTTAAAAGATATGGGAAATGCAGCGAATCTGAAATGGATATAAAGAAAATTGCAAAGATTCGGGGAGATGCATATACGAGTCTTTTCATTGAAGGAGCAAAAAGAGTCAGAGCCAGAGGGAAAAAGGTATATGTGACTTTAAATGTGGAAATGCTTTATGATCCCATTCCCGGGTCAAGACATATGGCTTACCCGATGAATGTTGAATGGCAGTGGGAGAGATGGCTTGAAGAGATCAGACCTGATGAAATCAATATTCGCTCATATAACATGTCTCCTGAATTCATTCTGTCAGATCCCCAATGTAAGAAGTTTTTAGATGCAGCAAAAAGCTATCAGGTGCCTTTGACATTGGAAAGGTATGACTACTGGGATTTTGCCGCTGAATTTGAAATGATTGAAAAGACAGAAATCTTCTCAAGGATGACGCTGTATGAAACTAATGATGTCATTAAAAGTGACGGGAATGGCGGAATCATCGAAGTAAAACCTGAACTTTTAAAGCAGTTAGAAACGCTGACAGACAAATATGAAAGGTAAAGTGATTATGCAGGAGAAAACATTTACGATAGGACTAGGAGGGTACAGGATGCTGCAGGCTCCCAATACGACTATCACTCAGATGATGTCTTATCTGATTGTCACGCCAAATAGGAAATTGATTGTCATTGATGGCGGTTTACGTGAGGATGCTGCTTATCTGTCTGAAAAAATTCATGCATTCGGATCTGTGGTTTCTCTATGGATTATCACCCACATTCACTATGACCATTATGATGCACTGGTTGAGATACTTGAAAAACCTGATCAGAATGGAATCACCATTGAAAAAATCTGTTATCATTTTCCGCCGCAGGAATGGGTGGATGCTGCAGAACCGAGATTTATAGAACCTAATAAAGCCTGCTATGACATTCTTGATAAATTCAGGCATATCACTTTTACAGCCAATGAAAACGATCAATATGAGATTGATGGTCTCATTGTTGATATCATGAAAACACCGGTTGATTATCTTGACTATGACCCGGATTATACTGGCGGTTCAACAGTGAACGATACATCAATTGTTTTTAAGCTTCTGTTTCCAAATGGGAAGAGTGCACTGTTTTTGGGTGATTTAGGATTACGGGCAGGAACTAAATTAGCAATGAAATTTAAAGATAAGCTAAAGAGTGACATTGTTCAGATGGCACATCATGGCCAGAACGGGGCAGGAGAAGATGTGTACCAGTATGTTAAACCAGACTTATGCATGTGGACTGCACCGATCTGGTTATATGACAATAACGGGGGGCTCCTGAATCCAGAGCTCGAAAATGCTTTTAATAATCATCATTTCAAGACAGTGATTGTCAGAGGCTGGATGGAAAAACTGGGAATGACTATGCATGCAGTAGAAGGCGAAGGCCCGGCATGGATTATCTGAGGAGAGAAAAATGAAAAAATATGATGTAGCAGCTTATGTATGGCCATCTTACACAGGAGATGAACTGAGAACAAGAATATTCTGGCCGGATGGAATCGGTGAATGGCAGACAGTTAAAAGCGCAGTGAAGAAGTTTGAAGGTCACCTATGGCCAAGAAAACCTGTCTGGGGTTATGTTAATGAAGCAGATGCCAAAGTCATGGAAATGCAGATTGACGAAGCCACAAAACATGGAGTCAATGTCTTTATCTATGACTGGTACTGGTATGATAAAAGACCATTTCTTGAAAACTGTCTCAATGACGGATTTCTGAAAGCTGAAAACAATCATAAGATGAGATTTTATCTCATGTGGGCTAATCATAACGCAGATTATCTGTGGGACAAACGTAATTCTCATCTTGACTGCATGATATGGGATGCAGCTGTGGACAGAAAAGAATTCGAAATCATAGGGAAGCGATTAATTGAGAAGTACTTCACTCATCCACTTTATTACAAAATAGAGGGCAAACCGGTGCTCAGCTTATTTGATGTAGAAAACCTCGTTAAGGGATTAGGAGGAGTTAAACAGGCAGCAGATGCTTTTGACTGGTTAGAAGAACAAGCAATCAAAGAAGGTCTGAATGGTGTTCATTACCAGCTGACATTAAGAAATGATACTAAGTTTGAAATCTATAAAAAGGAAGATGGCACACCTTATACTTATACTGAAGTCATAGAAGAGCTTGGGTTTGACAGTCTGACTCATTATCAGTTCTGTATGATGACAGGAATTGACAGAGACTATAACCTGATTGTCGATGATGTCATTAAAGAATGGGACTCCATTGATAAAAAGTTTACTATCCCATACTTTTCACATATTTCAGTCGGCTGGGATAACAACTTAAGATTCAAAGAATTTAAGCCAGGTGTGACAGTCAACAACACGCCATTGAATGTGGAAAAAGCACTTATGAAAGCGAAAGAATATATAGACAATCACATTAATCAGCCACCATTAGTGGTTATCAACAGCTGGAATGAATGGACAGAAGACAGCTACCTTCAACCTGATGATTTATATGGATATGGGTACCTTGAAGCCATAAAAAAAGTGTTTACAGAAAATATATGATATTTGCAATATTAATGAAGCAATAAAGAGCGAGAACCCTGCCGGGGTTTTTGCTCTTTATATTATCTTCATAGCAGGGAGTTTGTATTCATATTGCATTTGACAGTATTTTTTTAGTAAGTTAGAATGGTATAAGTATTTATGGGGAAGCTCCGCTCACTTATATTAGGGATATATCATGTG
>JAFGUQ010000280.1 GCA_016938455.1 Clostridia bacterium | reverse complement strand
AATTACTGACAGGTTTCTGATATGAGCTCCGGCTTTGGTCATTCTGTCCTGCAGTTTGAATCTGAGGTCAAGCACATTGGATGAACTTTTTCTTGATGCGACAGATTTAGCAAATGTCATGTTTTCATTTACTTTATCACTGACTGCATTTTTAAACTCAGTTATATCCATTGGATCACTTGTATAATTCGCTCTTATATATTGTGCTGCTCTGAAGGAGCCAACCTGAGTTGAGTTCAGTGCACTTCCACCTGGTCTGTAGACTCCGAAAGTACCATTGACTTCACCAACCGGGAATAAATGTCTGATATTGCTTTCATACCAGATATCACCTTTTAATCCACCGTTATTGTGCTGAGCGCAGACTGCGATTTCAAGGTATTCTGTGGTAAGGTCAATCCCATTATTCTTGTATAAATCAATGGCTGGCTGGTTCATATGAGCGAGTCTCTGTATGGGAGTTCCAAATAAGGCTTTTGAATTTTCAAGGTATTTATAGCTTTCGCTGCCTAACATGGTAAAGTCAAACTGTCCATTTTTCATGCTGCAGGTAGGATTGCTCATGAAATCCATGTAAACTTTTCTGCCTTTGACCTGAATTTCGTTATAGACCAGAATATCAATAATTGAAGAACCGAAATTAGCGATTTTTCTTGGATCAAACGGCCATTGATAACCTTTTAAGAATATGCAGTCAAGCATTTTCCCTTTGTCTTCAAAATAGTCGTCAAGGAATTCCTGTTCATCATTTCCATCCATGTCAGTAGACACATACCTTGGAATGACCTGCTGATAGGTTCCTGAAAGATTCCATCTGAACTTGATTGATGCAAGTCCATATTGTGATTCAGTGACATTGATTCCTTTGACACCTGCTTCATAAGCCACTCCTGATGATCCCAGATGGCTTTCAGGATACACACTGGTTCTGTAAATTCCGGCAGGTCCTCCTGTGGCATAGATGACATTGGTGCAGTTGAATAAGGTAAAACCGAAATTCTCATTGTTCTGTTTTGAAGTATCAACTGCTAATAATCCAATGGATTGATCATCTTTTGTCAATATGGCTATGACGACAAATCCGTCAAAAATTCTGATTCCTTTGTTCTTGATCTGTATTTCAAGTTTTTCTGTCATGAATTTAGAAGTCAGCGGTCCTGCTGAAGTCGCTCTTTCTCTAGGATCATGGTCAGTTTTGTATCCGATGTACTCCCCGTATCTGTTATGAGGGAAAGGAACACCATAGGAAGCGAGCTTATAAAAGCCTTTAGCAGAAAGCGCTGCTTCAACTAAGGCGATATCACCATGCATAGATCCGCCTTTATACAGGGTATCTGCCATGTCAAACACTGAATCCGGTGTATTCCCGGATAATGTGAGTTTGTAATAGGTCTGTTTATCACTTCCGGTATTTCTGGAAGTACCCATTTTAATTCCTTCAGTCAGAATAGCAATGTCTTTCTGGCCTAAATCATATAAACTGTCAGCAGCGTTGAATCCGGCAGCTCCTGATCCGACGATTATGGTATTCAGTGAAACAACGTCTATTTTATAATCATTGATGGTAATTTGTTCAAGTTTCATACTTATCTCCTCTTACAGCCTTTGAATATGGAATCCGCCATCAATATTGATGACTTCTCCGGTTGAATAGCTGAATAAATCCATACAGAAAGCTGAAATGGCATTGGCGATATCTTCCGGATATCCCCACCGTTTAATCGGAAGCAGTCCTTCTGCAATTAACTTGTCATATTTTCCTTTAACCACTTCAGTCATTGGTGTGAATATGATGCCCGGTCTTACTTCATAGACATTGATCCCATATTCTGCCAGTCTGTCAGCAAACAGTTTTGTCAGCATGCTGATTCCTGCTTTTGAAATGCAGTATTCTCCTCTTGAAGTAGATGAGGTATAGGATGACATGGAAGCGATATTGATGATTTTAGGTCTGTAGTTGTCTACTTTTCCAATGAGCTCAATCATCTGATTCGCAACAGTCTGAGTCAGGAAAAGTGTTCCCTTCAGATTGATGTCCATGACAAAATTATAGCTTTCTTCAGTCATCTGCAGTAAATCTGTTCTGACCTTGGGAGCTACTCCTGCATTATTGACCAGTACGTCAATTCTGCCGAATTTCTTCATTATATCTGAAACTACCTGTTCTCTGCTTTCTTTGTCAGTAATATTTCCGTTCAGATATAATACTGTCGCTTTGGTTTCTTCAATTATTTTTATATTGTCTTTAATGTCATCGTATTTCAACACATCCATAATGGCAATATCAAAGCCGTCTTTTGCCAGCTTCAAAGCGATGCCGTTTCCAATTCCTCTTGCTGCTCCGGTAATGAGCGCAACTCTTTTCTGGTTCATGTTACTCCTCCTAAATAATTGTTTTCAATATTGATTCTGCCGCTTTTCTTCCTTCGCCGGCTGCCTGTACCACAGTAGTTCCGCCGGTGATGATGTCCCCGCCTGCATATACTTTGTCTCTTGATGTCTTCATCTGATCATCTACTGCAATGACTCCTCTTTTAAAGGTAACCCCCTGCAGATTTGATATAAGGCTATCTGGCACCTTCTGCCCAGTAGCCTCTACGCATAAATCTATGGGTAAGACATATTCAGAGTTTGGAATGAGCACCGGTTTGGCTCTCCCGGATTCATCTGGATCTCCAAGCATGGTATGTGCGAGTCTGATTCCTGAGAGCTGGTTAAGTCCCTCATAGGCAACAGGTTGACTTAAAATCATGAAATGTACTCCCATGGCAAGAGCATGATTGACTTCCTCTTCCCAGGCCGGCAGTTCATTAAATGATCTTCTGTAAATAAGATACACATTTTTAACACCCCTCTTTTTGAGTGATGTCACTGCATCCATCGCAGTATTTCCACCGCCGATGACAGCAGCTCTTATGTTATCTTCAATTTTAATTCCATCGTTTTTATTCGCATACAGAAACTCCATGGCATCATAGACACCATCTGGCTTCGGCTGGATATCAAGTGCAGAAGTTTTGCACATGCCTGCTCCGATGAAAATGGCATCATAACCCTTTGCCATTAAATCATCTAAGGTAAGCTGATCACTAATTGGTGTGTTGTATCTGATCTCAAACAGCCCTGTCTCGTCAAGACATAAACTGTCTACCTCTTTCTTGAAAATGTCTTTTGGAAGTCTGTCAAAAGGAATGACTGCTTCAGCTGTGCCACCTGGATAATCAGATGCTTCATATATGGTTACAGCAACCCCGGCCTGAATCAAAGTAACAGCACAGGAAATCCCTGCAGCACCGAAACCGATGACTGCCACTTTCTTGTTGACAGGTTTTCCGGCCTTTATTTTTGTCCATCCTTCACTTCTTGCTTTTGTGGTTATGAATTTCTGTATTTCTCTGATAGGAACAGCATTCTTTCCTAAGATTCCAGCTGAGCATGTTCTCTCGCATAATACTTCAGAAGGACAGGTATAGGAACAGACTTCAGGAATCTTATTACTTTCTGTCATGATCTCGTAAGCTTTTCTGATATTGTCATTATAGAATTCTCTGATAAAACCATTGACATCAATTCCTGCAGGACAATTCGGTCCGCAGGAAGCACCCCAGCAGTTTTTGCAGCTGTCAGCCATATCCCTGACATATTCTTTATTCCCCAGTCTTCCCTGATAATAGAGTCCTGCATAGGTATCAGCGTCTCTGATGACACAGCCCGATACCATACCATCACGCATCATCTGAGTGCAAGATGAACAGGTGATACAGACTTTACCGATATTCAGTGACCCGTTCTTAAACACATCATTGGCAAAATCAGTATAGGCAAGACCTAATCTGCCCACTCCGAATATCTGACAGGTTTTATTCTTCAGCATATAATCAGCCACATTCATTGTCATCTGTCGTAACCAGCTGGTTCCTGAAGTTATGAATGTCATATCAGGAAATGCTTTCGCTATGGCAGCTGAAATATTCAAATTTCTTTCGAGTGTGACTAACGGATGTTCTTCCGGCAATTCAAATCCTTGAATCGGAAAGTCATAAGGACGTTCATAACTCGGGTTATAGTATGGATTTCCGATACAGATGTTAATCATATTAACTCCCATATCTTTTAAAATGCCGACAAGCTTCATAGGTTCAGTCAAGTCAGTGTCAAGACTGCCATCTTCTTTCATTCCCCAGCCGTAAGGATAAGCATATCCGTCAGCCATGCTGAGTCTTGAAGTCACTGTCATGCCAGGTACTGCTTCTTTTACTTTTTTAATGGTTTCTGTAAAAAATCTTGTTCTGTTTTCAAAATTTCCGCCATATCTGCTGTTTTCTCTTGTGAAGGCAGAAAGCATTTCATGAAGCAGATAACCATGACATGATTTCACATCGACGGCATCGAATCCGCACTCTTTCGCATAAATGGCGGCTTTGACAAATTGATTACTTAAATCATCAAGATAGTCATCTGTGACAAGCGGATAATCACTTTTCAAACCGTGTGTCGGATCTAAGACAGGTGAATGATGCATGATCATCGGTTCTGCTTTTCCAGTCGGTTTGCTGTATCTTCCTGAATGAGTCAGTTGTAAGACGAGAAATGTATTCTGCTTTTCTCCTTTTTCGTTGACGGCGCTCTCTCTGATGTCCTTTACCAGTTTCTTGAAACCATCCAGACTGTCTTTATTGATCCAAAGCTGTCTTGGGTTGGCTCTTCCTTCTGGTACAACGGCTGTCGCTTCGACCCAGATCATTCCGGTACCACCAGCGGCAAAGCGTTTGTATTTGCGGTAAGTGAGTTCTGAAGGGTTACCTAATTCATCTCCGTCACAGCCTTCCATCGGCTGGATGCAGAAACGGTTTGGAATCGCTTTGCCATCAACGACAAGCGGTTTTTTAAATTCTTCTGTATCAATTGTT
>JAFGUQ010000279.1 GCA_016938455.1 Clostridia bacterium | reverse complement strand
CATCTTTGTTGAGATCAGTCGTCAATACAGCGAGCTCAAGAGCATTTAGGGCTATTCGGGCATCACCATGACTGACAGTGGCAATATATGATAAGGCCGTATCGGAAATATCAATTTTATAGTTTCCAAGACCAAACTCCTTATCTGATAGTGCTGCTGATAAAATATCGATGATATTACTCTCAGAAAGAGGAACAAGCATAAATACATTAGAACGAGAAATCAGGGCTTTATTCACTTCAAAATATGGATTTTCAGTCGTGGCACCAATCAGACAGATGGTCCCGTCTTCAACAGATGGCAGTAGAGCATCCTGCTGCGCTTTGTTAAAACGATGAATTTCGTCAATAAAAAGAACTGTCCTTGCCGCTTTATTCATAAGAGAGTTTTTAGTTTGATTTATGATGTTTTTAATATCACCTACTCCTGAAGTCACTGCATTAAGCTGTTCAAAATTGCTCTTTGTTGTTGCAGCGATGATTCTTGCAAGAGAGGTCTTCCCAGTCCCCGGCGGTCCGAACAGTATGATGGAACGTAACCTGTCCGCTTCAATCATTCTTCTAAGCAGTTTATTTTTTCCTACAATTTCTTCTTGACCGATAAACTGGTCAAGTGTTTTAGGAGTCATTCTAAAAGCAAGCGGTTTTTTTTCGTTCATTCCCTTACCTGTAAAGCGGATATTTTTCAACCAGCTTTTTCACTCTATGCAAAGCTTCTTCTTTATTAAAATCAAAATCGGTCAGTGTCATGGAAATGATATCTGCAATCTCATTCATGTCATCTGTTGTCATTCCTCTTGTTGTGACAGCAGGTGTCCCTAATCTTATCCCGCTTGTCAAAGTTGGTTTCTGAGTATCATATGGGATGCCGTTTTTATTGCATGTGATATTCACTTCATCTAAAAGATTCTGGGCTTTTTTACCGGTGATATTATGATTTGTCAGATTGACAAGAATAAGGTGATTATCAGTACCGCCTGTAACTAACTCAAATCCGTTTCTGATCATCGCTTTTTCAAGTGCCTTTGAATTAAGGACCACATTTTGCTGATATTGCTTGAATTCATCAGACATGGCTTCTTTGAAACTGACGGCTTTTGCTGCAATGATATGCATTAAAGGTCCTCCTTGAGTACCCGGAAAAATGGCAGAATCAATTATCTTGGCAAATTCTTCTTTACAAAGAATCATTCCGCCTCTTGGACCACGCATAGTCTTATGGGTGGTGGTTGTCACAAAATCAGCATATCCAACAGGAGAAGGATGCAATCCCGCAACAATCAGACCGGCTATATGAGCAATATCCGCCATCAGATATGCACCGCATTCTTTTGCGATCTCTGAAAATTTCTTAAAATCGATGGTTCTTGAGTAGGCACTGGCACCTGCAACAATTAATTTGGGTCTGTACTTCAATGCTTTTTCTCGTAAATCGTCATAATCTATGGTGTTGTCGTCCCGTCTGACCCCGTAGGAAACGACATTGAAATAACTTCCTGATATGTTTTTTGACATGCCATGTGACAAATGACCACCACAGGAAAGATCCATTCCCATGACAGTATCACCCGGTCTCAGAACAGCAAAAAACACGGCAAGATTCGCAGAGGCTCCAGAATGCGGCTGAACATTGGCATGTTCTGCACCAAAAAGTTTTTTGGCTCTTTCAATGGCCAGCTTTTCAACAATATCAACATATTGGCATCCGCCATAATATCGTTTATCAGGATAACCTTCTGCATATTTATTTGTAAGGGGTGTTCCCATGGCATCTAAAACAGCTTCACTGACAAAGTTTTCACTTGCTATCAGTTCAATATTGTTCCTTTGTCTGTTTACTTCCTGTTCAATCGCAGCGGCAACTTCGCTGTCAATGCTGTTAATTTTGTTTAATCTATACATTCTTACTCTCCTCTTACTTAATAAATTTTATTATATCATCTTTTTTATCTCCGAATAAAGCAATTAATATTTTTGATTCTTCATCAGTTAATCCTCTTTTTTCAAGAAGATCAGGTCTTTTCAGAAATGTTTCCTGAAGACTGTTGATTTTTTTATATTCTTCAATTAAACGGTGATTTCCTGAAAGCAGCACTTCAGGAACAGCATAATCTTCAAAAATATCTGGTCTTGTATACTGGCAGTATTCAAGCAACCCGTTGTAGTGAGATTCGTTGCTATATGCTTCTTCGTTCAAGACACCTTCTTCAAGCCTGGTCAGTGTATCAAGTAATACCATAGCTGGTAATTCACCGCCTGTTAATACATAATCACCAATTGAAATTTCCTCATCCACATAATAATCGATGATACGCTGATCAATCCCTTCATACCTGCCGCATAATATGGTGATGCTGCTTTTTTTAGAAAGCTCCTGCACTTTCTGCTGGTTCAAGACAGTTCCTTTCGGAGACATGAAAATAACATGGCCTTTTTCATTCAATGAGTCCAGTGCGGAGATAATAGGCTGACAAGTCATAATCATGCCTTTACCTCCGCCATAAGGATAATCGTCAGTGTTTCTGTTTTTACTGGCTGAAAAGTCCCTTATATTCACCACATTGATTTTAATCTTACCATCTTCTGAAGCTCTTTTTATCATGCTGTAATTCAATGCGTCAAACATGGAAGGAAATGTAGTTAGAATATTAAATAATTTCATGATCTATCAATCCTTCCGGTAATTCAACAAGAATCTTCTTATTTGTGATATCAACATTTAAAACAACTTTTTTAAGTGCGGGTATCAGAATTTCTTCATTTCCATCCCTGACTACATAGACATCATTACTTCCTGTTTGAATGATTTCTGTGATTTTCCCGAGGAACTTTTCCTCTTCAAAAACTTCACATCCAATTAAATCCACAAAGTAATAAGAATCATTCTCAAGCTTTGTGCCGTCTTCCCGATGAATATATACGACTTTGTTAATAAAAGCCATGGCATCTTCCCGATTGATGATACCCTCAATACTGGTGAGAACCATCTGCTGATGTATCCTTGTATTTGAAATATGATATTTTTTATCATCAATCAACAAGTAGTTCAATGAATTAAACAACTCAATATGGTCGGTATATGGATAGATTTTCACCTCTCCTTTTATACCATGTACATTCACAATTTTACCGATGTCAAAATATCTGTTCATTACTCATCTTTAATACAGAAAAAAGGCAAAAATGCCTTTTACTGTACTATTTCTACTACCGCTTTAATGTTTTCCTTTATTGCATAAGCTTTGATGACTGTACGAATGGCCTTTGCAATTCTACCATGTTTTCCAATTACTTTTCCCATGTCTTCTTCAGCAACTGAAAGTTCTAAAATGATAACACCGTCATTATCTTTTTGGTTAACCGAAACCTGCTCTGGATGATCAACAAGAGATTTTGCGATTACTTCAAGTAATTCTTTCATCATATCACCCACTAACTTAATTGGCTGTAGTTTTTAAGTAATCTTTTAACAGTATCAGTAGGTTGTGCGCCTTTAGCCATCCAGTCTTTCACTTTTTCCTGGTCTATGCTAAATTTGTTTTCCTCATTCATTGGTGCATAGGTTCCGATTTCTTCAATGAACTTTCCATCTCTTGGTGATCTTGAATCTGCAACAACCACTCTGTAAAAGGGTTTCTTTTTTGCTCCGATTCTTTTTAATCTGATTTTAACCATAATTTACCTCTCAACTTGTTTATTAAAATGGTAACTTCATTTTATTAAATGATTTACCTTTTTTTCCTTTATTACCTGAAAACTGCTTCATCATCAGTTTCATGTTTTCAAAATCTTTCAGTATTTTATTAACTGCCTGAACTGTTGTTCCGCTGCCTGCTGCGATTCTCTTTCTTCTGCTGGCATCTAACAGCTTTGGATTGTTTCTTTCTTTTTTAGTCATTGATTGAATGATGGCTTTTGATCTGCTTATCTGTTTCTCATCAACATTGACACCATTCAAAGCTTTCTGGTTAACACCTGGAAGCATACCTAAAAGATTCTCAATAGGACCCATGTTTTTCATCTGTTCCAGCTGATCAAGAAAATCTTCCAGTGTAAATGAAGAGGTTCTCAATTTCCTTTCCATCTCCTGGGCTTTTTCAACATCAAAGTTTTCCTGCGCTTTTTCAATCAGTGAAAGCACATCACCCATTCCTAATATTCTGGATGCCATTCGTTCCGGGTAGAATGATTCGAAATCATTGACTTTTTCACCTGTTGTGATGAACTTAATCGGTTTTCCTGTGATGCTTTTTACTGAAAGAGCGGCACCGCCTCTTGTATCTCCATCAAGTTTTGTCAGAATAATACCTGTGATTTCTAATAAGTCATTGAAACTCTTAGCTACATTCACTGCATCCTGTCCTGTCATCGAGTCAACGACAAGTAATACTTCATCAGGCTTTATCAACTGTTCCAGCTGCTTTAACTCATCCATTAACAGGTCGTCAATATGCAGCCTTCCAGCAGTATCAAATATGATGGTATCAATCATGTTTTTTTCGGCATGCTTCATTGCATTCCTGGCAATCTGAATTACATTCTTATTATCAGGTTCACTGTAAACTTCGACTGAAAGTTGTTTACCAAGTGAAATCAGCTGGTCAATCGCTGCAGGACGGTAGACATCAAGGGCACAAAGCAATACTTTTTTTGATGATTTCCTGATAAGCACAGATAACTTAGCACAGGTACTGGTTTTCCCAGCTCCCTGAAGGCCGCATAATAAATATTTAGAAGGTAGTTTAGATGAAATTTTCAATTTCTCATTCTGACCGCCAAGTAATTCAACCAGCTGGTCATTCACGATTTTAATGATCTGCTGTCCCGGAGTCAGGCTTTTTAAAATTTCAGAGCCAATTGCTTTTTCATTGACTGCGCTGATAAACGTCTTCACTACTTTATAATTGACATCAGCTTCAAGTAAAGCCAGTTTTATTTCTCTTGTGATTTCAGTAAGGTCACTTTCTGTGACTCTTCCCTTACCTCTTAAATTCTTAATGATGCTACCAAGTTTTTCTGATAGTCCCTCAAATGCTGCCATGGGTTACCTTTCCACAATATCACTGACTATTGATGAAATTTTATCATAATGCCTGTTTTTAATATTTTCTTCAATCTGCAATGCTCTTTCTTTATTAATTGCATATTTTCTGTACAAATTCAATTTGCTCTCATACTCTTCAAGCTGTTTTGTCGCTCTGTTAATATTATCATATACTCCCTGGCGGCTGATTGAGGTCAATTCTGCTATTTCACTTAATGAATAATCATCGCTGGCGTATAACTCAAGTATCTTTACCTGATGCTCAGTAAGTAAAGGTGAATAGAAATCCAGCAATATATTGATTCTGATAATATCTTTCATACCTCTCCTGTCAAGTATAATTACTTTACACATTTTACATCAAAGAAAATCAATTGTCAATAAAAAAAAGAACCTGTCATGAACAGGTTCTTTGCATTTTAAGTTCCACTTGGACTAGGCAATGGAGAAGCAGTCGTATTAAGGAAAGGAATCTTGATTTTCTGACCGATATAAATGCTGTTGGCATTGGTCAGGTTTTCATTATATGCCACAATATCATCAATATAGTCTGCAGAATTATAATACATCATACTGATAAGCCAGAGAGTATCCCCTTCTTTGACAATATGTTCTCTGTCAAGCGCCTGTGTAGGAGTCGGTGTAGGAGTTGGAGTCGGTGTAGGAGTTGGAGTCGGTGTAGGTTCTTCAGAAACAACTGGAGTTTCAACAGGAGCAATAGAGGCAGTCGGCGTGATTTCAACCGTATTTCCATTATCAATAATCAATTTAAACAGTTTAACCATTCCCCAGACAATTCCACTTAGTAAAATCAGAACAATGACAATACTGATCAGTCTTTTAATATAAATGTTCATTCTTCTTTTCATTTTTCCCGGATTCTGGAATTTTATGCTCGTGAACTTATTATAGGTTTCTTTATGCTCTTTATTCTTGGTGAATAAATGCTCTTCAGGTGATTCATCCTCATCATCTTCAGTATCTGAGGTTTCATCTGCTTCACGTTCGTCAGTATCAGTATCTTCTTCTGCTTTTTCAGACTTGAAGAAACCTGCAAATTTAGTTTTGGTTTCAGCAGGAGGTATGATTTCTTCCACTTCTTCCACTTTGACGACGATAATGATGATTTCATCCTTGACATCCTTATTATTAACTTCGTTGACTATATTCCATCCGATTTCTTCAGAGGTCAATGCAGCATCGAAACAATTGGTGACTATTTCTGAAGTAAGCTTTGAATTGACATTCTGTGTATTGAAAAGGAACACGTCATCTTTCTTTATATTATCAATCGTCAGACTTTTAAGTACACCGCTTGATGGAGAGTAATCCCCTTCTTCTTCAATATCTTTATCATCAGTGAGATCAGTATTATCCATTGTGAAGCAATTGATCACTTCGCCGTCCGAGATATAATACATTGAATTATAATTGGTGGATAAGAGTTTCACTTTGCTGTCTTTTATAAGAAGGCCTGTGAACAGTTTATCTTTAGAAAACTCGATTTCACTGTCTCCTTCAATTCCGTATATGAAATCATAGGTGCTTTTAACACTGTTTTCAAATCCGATAGCTCTTTCTTCAAAGGATTCCACTGTCAGTTTTTTCTGGTATCTTTTTATCTCCCTCATAGCAGAAATGGCAGTCTGACTGTTCTCAATCACTGTTTCCATGTTCTCACTTAAGGCATAAATGAAATTATCATCGATGACATCACTGCCAACTAGAATGTTATCAATTTTATCAGTGTTGCTGATTTTTCCGTTAAGATAAAAACTCAGCTTTTTTGTTTTTTCTTTATCAAAAGTGATTGCTGTCACGTTTAATGTTATTTTAGACATTTGATTACCCCCTCTTTTAATATATTTATAGTAACATAATTAATAATTTAAAACAATAAATTAATAATCGTGTTCAGCTCTTTCAAAGTCAGATTATCAGTCTCAATAATCAGGTCTGCAAGGTTCATATAATAACTGTTCGGTTTTTGCAAATTAATTAAAT
>JAFGUQ010000278.1 GCA_016938455.1 Clostridia bacterium | reverse complement strand
TACAATTATATCATAGAAGGTACAGAATGTCTATAGTATTTAAAAAGTCAATAGAATATATTGAAAAATTGATGCGTTTATCCTAACGAACCGATAATCAAATAGATGTTTTAAAACACCTTTACAGGGTAAATATACAATGACTATACTTTTAAATATTGACATTAGTTGATAATAAGTGTATAGTCTAAACAACTTAATATGTAATTCATGTGGGAGCCTAAGATATGGCTGAGAGGAATGTAATTCGACCACTGCACCTGATCTGGATAATGCCAGCGTAGGAAATGAGACATAAGTGTTATGACTAGTCATCCTATCTCAGGTGGCTTTTTCTTTTTGTTTCCACATATAAAGGATGTAGTTTATGAAAACAAATGTTAGTCTTCAAGTCATTCCTGTAGTACCTGAGGAACGAATTTATGAAGTGGTAGATCAAGTCATTGACCTGATCAGAAAAAGCAATGTCAACTATGTGGTGGGTCCGATGGAAACTACCATGGAAGGCGAACTGGATGAGCTTCTTGCTATTGTCAGGAAAGCACAGGAAGTATGTGTCAGGTATGGAGCTACCAGAGTTTGCTCAGTAGTGAAAATTGATTATAAACCTGAAGGAGTTACCATTGAAGAAAAAATCGGAAAATACAGCAAATAAAATATTACCTGTTGCCGTTTTAGCTGTGATACTGGTCTTGTGGGAACTGCTTGTGAAGCTAAAAGATATCAAGGAGTATATTCTTCCTTCACCAAGTGCCATTGCAAGAGAGTTTGTTGTGTCATTTAACCTGCTGGTTTCTCATACTGCGATAACGCTTGTAGAAACGATTACTGGTTTTATCATTGGTCTTATCACAGCAGTATTTCTTTCATTGCTGCTCGATAAATTCATGACATTGAAAATGACAGTTTATCCCTATCTGATAGTGACACAGACGATTCCGCTGGTCGCCTTAGCTCCGATATTAGCCATATGGTTTGGATTTGGACTTTTGCCGAAGATTATATTATCTGTGTTAGTAGTGTTTTTCCCGATAACACTCAGCCTGACTGAAGGATTATCAAGTTACGACAGGGATCTATATGAAATGATGACTCAGATGGGAGCAAGTAAAAAGCAGATATTTCTAAAATTGAAAATTCCTTCTGCGTCTGTTCATTTCTTTTCAGGCCTCAAGATTGCTGCAGCTTATTGCGTCATGGGTGCAGTCATTTCAGAGTGGGTAGGAGCACAAAAGGGACTCGGAATTTTTCTGACCAGAGCAATGAGCTCTTTTCAGACCGCTGCGCTTTTTGCAGATATCATTATCATAATCGTGATCAGCCTTGTGCTGTTTAAAACAATACAGTTCATAGAAAAAAAGACAATTAGATGGAGGACAGAAAAATGAGAAAATTGACAGCTGCTGTCATGATGATCGCTTTGATCGTTACTATGGGAACAGGGTGCCAACCAGAAACAACTGAGATGACTAAGGTCACTTTCGTTCTGGACTGGACACCAAACACGAATCATGCTGGTATTTATGCAGCTGATGTACTTGGATATTTTGAAGAGAATGGTTTATTAGTTGAAATCATTCAACCATCAGAGGGAACGGCAGAACAGCTGGTGGCTTCAGGAAGTGCTGATTTTGGAATAAGTTATCAGGAAAATGTGACTTTTGCCAGAAGCGAGGGAGTTCCGATTGTTTCAATCGCTGCGATTCTGCAACATAACACATCAGGATTCATTTCAGAAAAAAGTAAGAATATTTTATCTGTCAGTGACTTTGAAAACAAGAAATACGGTGGATGGGGAAGCCCGATTGAAGAAGCCACCATCAAATATCTGATGGATCAGGCAGGAGCGGATTACAGCAAGACTGAGATAGTCACCACGGGAGATATAGACTTTTTTACAGGTAGTGAAACAGGAAATATTGACTATGCATGGGTATTTGAAGGATGGACCGGAATCCAGGCAAAAATTGATGGGATAGAAGTCAATTATATAGATTTAGGAAAGCAGGCGGCTGTTTTTGACTACTACACACCGGTTATTATCACCAGTGAAAAAAACATTCAAAACAGTGAAATGACAGTTAGGTTCATGAATGCAGTTAAAAAAGGATATGAATATTGCATGAGTCATCCTGAAGAAGCGGCAGCGCTTTTTCTGAAACAGGTGCCAGAACTGAGTGAAAATCTGGTAACCGAAAGCATGATATTTTTAGCTGATAAATTTAAAGATGATGCCAGCTACTGGGGAGAGCAGAAAACAGAAGTATGGCAGAGATACTTGGACTGGTTGGTTGAAAATCAGTTCATTGAAGAAAAAATTGATGTTGAACAAGCTTTTACCAATCAGTTTGTGAAATGAGAATAGAATGATCAGAGTTAAAAACCTGTATAACAGATATCAGACAAAAGAAAGTACCATTGAGGTGTTGAATGATATATCCATTCAATGTGAAAAAAATGAGTTCGTGTCAATCATAGGACCTTCAGGATGCGGGAAAAGCACTCTTTTTAAAATTATTGCAGGAATTATCAATGATTATGAGGGGCAGATTGAGGTTCAGGGGAGCATTATATATATGCATCAGAATGACAATCTGATGCCATGGAGAACAATATACCGTAATATTATGCTTCCTTATGAAATAAAAAAAACAGACCCTGATGGCACCTTCATCAATCAGCTGATTAAGGAATTTGAATTAGATGGCTTTATGGAGCTTTATCCACACCAGCTGTCTGGTGGCATGAAAAAAAGAGCATCGCTATTACGTGCTTATCTGACTGATTGCGATATAATGCTTTTAGACGAACCTTTTGGTTCTCTTGATGCATTGACAAAACAGAATATGTACAAATGGCTGCTTGATATCTGGAGCAAACATAAAAAAACAGTTCTTTTCATTACCCATGACATAGAAGAAGCAATTTATCTTTCTGATAGAATATATGTCATGGGTAAGCGGCCGGCTACCATTGTTGATGAAATAAATATTGAATTTAAAAGACCTAGAAACAGTGACATGCTTCTAGGTCAACAATACCTTGAATACAAAAAACGTCTGATGGAATCACTTGCCAAGTAATTCCGCGATTTCTTTTAAGACAGCTTCCTTGTTGTTTTCCTTGTTATTGATGCAGAAAGTCCCTTTGGCAATTTCGTTTGATTTAAGAACTGTTTCGGCAACTTTTTTGCTGTTGCTACCTAGACAGACTGATAAAATATATAGGTTTTTGAATCCGTTCAGCTCTTTTTTTATGTATTGTCTTGCTGCCGGAGTCATTCCTCCTGCCCAGACTGGTGTAATCACAAGAACATTATCATAGGTACTTGCGTTCTTCTTGTAATTGATCTTGGCTTCTTTCTTTGTTGATTCACGATAACCTGCTTTTAGCCATCCAATGAAACCGCTGTAGTTTGTTTCATCAATCAACTCATCTATATCGCAGCTTTCAAGTTGCGATGCCAATTCTTCACAAACTTTCTTACATGTTCCTGTTCGTGTGTAATATACAATTAAATTTGACATATTTTCTCCTTAAACTATCTTTTTCATTAAAAGATGTTATACTAATTATAATGTTTACGAGGGGATAAAACAATATGATTCAGGAAAAACATTTATCGGAAAACAGAATATGGCAGGGAATCCCATCGATTGCAGTTTCATATAGAGGCAGGGTGTTTGAGGCCCATTACTCAGGTGGAACTGGGGAAATGGTAGGAAATTATGTCATATTATCCTATTCTGATGATTCTATTAATTTCAAAATATTAAGAGTATATGAACCTGATGTGAATAAGCGCTTTTTTGATCCAGCACTTTTTAAAGGATCCGATGGTGAGATTCACTTAACTTTTTCCGAATGTGAAGGAATGATTTATGATGGAGTGGCAGGTGTGTTTGAATGCATTTGCTTTTCACCAGATGATGACATAATTGAATTTACTGATCCTGTGAGAATCTGCGATGGCATCATGATGAATAAACCGACAATTACTGAAAAAGGCGTCTGGCTGTATCCGGTATCACTCTGGCATCTTGGCCCGCTTTATCAGGGGATTACTACCAATGAAGGATCTTATGTATATCATGGAGTCACTCATAAATCAATTGGAAAAGCAGATATAGGTGCATATAGCTGTGATGAACACATGATTGTTGAAAGGATTGACCACAGCCTCTGGATGTTAATCAGAACCAGTTACGGGATTGGAGAAAGCTTTTCATATGATGGAGGTAAAACATGGTCACAAGGTCAGAAATGCTCCATTGAAAGTCCTGTGTCTCGCTTTTTTATCAGGAGACTTGATTCTGGAAGGATTCTTCTGATTAATCATGATGATTTTAAAGGAAGAAATAACTTATATGCTTTGTTAAGTGAAGATGATGGCCTGACTTTCAAATACAGGCTTCTTATTGACCGCAGAGATCATGTGTCTTATCCTGATGCTGACTTTTACAATGGAAAAATTTATATAATCCATGACCGGGAAAGATATAAAGAAGGAGAAATACTACTTTCTTGCATTACCGAGCAGGATATTCTGAATGGAGTCATTCATGATGATTCATTCTTATGCAGAGTAGTGGATAAGATAAGATGAACAGTCATGAAGTCAGAAAAGGATCCATATTCATCATAACTGCCTATATCCTCTGGGGATTTTTCCCATTGTACTGGGCTCAATTAAGTGATGTGTCAAGTATAGAAATCATTGCTTATCGAATTCTTTTCTCTTTTTTGATGTGCTTTGTTTATCTTGTTTTCAAAAAGGAATTATCTGTGTTTGCTGTTTTTAAAAATGGCAGAGCTACCTTGCAGATTCTATTAATCAGTTCTCTTCTGTTCATCAACTGGTTTACCTTCATTTTTGCAGTGACTAATAACATGGTCATTGATGCCGGGATGGGGTATTACCTGAATCCATTAGTCAGCATATTACTTGGAATCATCTTTTTAAAGGAAAAACTGGGGAAGCTGCAGATTGCTGCATTTACTCTTGCTGCAATGGGACTTATTTATTATGTGATTGCCATGGGAGTCATACCCTATATAACCATAATACTTGGTACTACATTCGGACTGTATGGCTTATTTAAAAAGAAATCTACTTTATCAGGAATACATTCCATGTCTGTAGAAACTGCGATTCTGACACCTGTCTCACTCCTGATTCTATTCTTAATCTCAAAAGACAGCAGTATTGCGCTGGTATCCGGACATGCTAAAACAGTTGTGTTTGTCATATTGGCTGGAATTGTCACACTGGCACCACTTATTCTGTTTGCTGAAGCGACAAAGAGAATTCCGCTGGTCAGAGTAGGTTTCCTGCAACTGATCGCACCGACAATGATGCTGATCACAGGCTACATCATGGGTGAAGAATTTTCTTTGAATCGAATTATTTCACTTGCTTTTATCTGGGGTGCATTGGTGCTTTACACGATATCAATTATAAAAGGAGGCATAAATGATCGGGAGAATAATAAAAGACTTACCACCGAAAGAGGGTAATCCGAGAAACTCAGAAGGTTCATTTTTAAAACTGAAAGATAGTACCATCATCTTTGCCTACAGTAAATTTCTCGGAGATGATTGCAGTGATGATGCAAAAGCCTGCATTGCTTTTCTTTATTCGTATGACAGCGGGGAAACTTTTCAGGATGAGAAAATCATGTTTGTTCCTGAAGAGAAGCAGGCAAAGAACATCATGAGTGTGTCGCTGCTAAGACTGAAAGACTGCATAGCCGTTTTTTACATAGTAAGGTATGGATTTCATGATGCAAGGTTGCATATCAGAAAATCATTTGACGAAGGAAAGACCTTTACTGAATTGAAATGCTGTATCCTGTATCCGGGATATTATGTCACAAATAATGACAGAGTACTGCAGCTTTCCAATGGCAGAATCATCATTCCGGTTTCGTTTCACCGTTGCCTTAACAGTAATTATAATCATTGGACTTCAATTGATTTAAGGGGAATTGTGAGATTCTTCATTTCCGATGATGAAGGAGAGACCTTTATTGAATCAAAAGGCATGGGTTCTTTAAATTTATCTGATAATGATTCAGGATTACAGGAACCCGGTATTATTGAACTTGAAAACGGTCATCTGTTGTGCTATTCACGGACTGACCTTGGATGCCAGTATTTATCACATTCTTATGATTTTGGAGATTCATGGAGTGAGTGTCTGCCTTCCAGGTTTTTTGCACCACTTTCTCCGATGAGTATGAAATGGATAGATTCTCAGTCTGTATTAGCGGTGTATAATCCGGTTCCGATAACCCCTGTAGTCAATGAAGGTTTTGCATGGGGAAGAACTCCTTTGATTGGAGCAGTAAGTCGTGATAAAGGAAAAACATTTACAGAATTTTTCGAGATTGAAAGTGACAGGAATGCAGGTTACTGCTATACAGCCATACTCGAGAATGAAGACTATATTTTACTTGCATACTGTTGCGGAGGGGTAGAAGACGGAATCTGTCTCAATCGCTTAAGAATCAGGAAAATAGATAAAAATGATATTATGAAGAATTTAGTTAACAGCAAGATTATGATAAGAACATAGTATGTAGCTTGAGACCAAAATTTGAGGAGTAAAATATGAGAACAAAAGTAGTCAAAGAATTACCGCCAGGAAAGGGGAATCCAAGGAACTCAGAAGGATCTTTTCTTAAGCTGGAAGACGGAACGATTTTATTTGCTTACAGTAAATATATCGGTGACAATCATAGAGACGATGCTTATGCAGCAGTTGCCTGTTTATATTCCCATGATAATGGGGAATCATTCGGGAATGAAAAAATTCTTTTTTCACCCGAAGAACATAAGGCGAAAAACCTGATGAGTCAGACACTTCTAAGATTACCAGATAAAAGCATTGCACTTTTTTACATGGTAAGGTATGGATTCCATGATCTTCGATTACATATAAGAAAATCTTTTGATGAAGGGGTTACCTTTAAAGAGGCTACCTGCTGTATTCCATATCCGGGCTATTATGTGACCAATAATGACCGAGTGGTTGTACTGTCTAATAATCGGCTGATTATTCCTGCGGCTTATCACCGGTGCCTTCACAGTGATTATGATGACTGGACTTCTTTTGACGGGAAGGGAATGACAAGGTTTTTTATATCTGACGATTATGGGGAAACTTTCAGAGAATCAAGAGGATATGGTGTTTTAAACAGCGGAACCAGCAAAACAGGGTTACAGGAACCAGGTGTCATTGAAATAGAAGATGGTCATCTTTTATGCTACTGCCGAACAGACCAAGGATGCCAGTATTTATCTCACTCATATGATTTTGGAGAGTCATGGACCAGCTTTAATCAATCATTGTTTTTTGCACCTACATCGCCTATGTCGATGAAGCGGATTGACAGTAAAACAATTATCAGTGTATATAACCCGCTACCCATTTCACCGATTGTCAACGAAGGAGGTTCATGGGGGAGAACGCCGTTAATCGGTGCACTTAGCAATGATAACGGATCTTCATTTACTAAGTTTTTTATGATCGAGGATG
>JAFGUQ010000005.1 GCA_016938455.1 Clostridia bacterium | reverse complement strand
ACTATAAAGAATGTAGTTTTGAATCTTCAGATGGATTCTTTGGTTTTGTTCTGATATATTTTCTTTCCGATCCCTATGGAAATGATTGTAAGTGCACAGCTGTATATCATGATATGGTAATAGTAGACTGAAAAATATGATTTGAAAGTCGGATATAACTCATAGGGAACTGGACTGATTCCTTTTGAATGATAGATAGCATAATCCATAAAGAGCAACAGAAACTCCAGTAGAATACTTCCTATAAAAACAAGTAATGAGAATTTCATTCTATATTTTTTCACAATATGCTTCTTTCTTTAATAATGATACATTGTCGTCTTACCTATGGCTTCATTCAGATTATCAATTGTTTCACCTACATTGTTTTTCTTCATATATGCCTTGTATTCATTCAAAAGATCATCTACACTGACACCACCACCGATTAAATTGTTGACTAATGCTCTTGCATTACAACTTAACTTCAGGTTCTCATAGTCTCCAGCTAAAGTTGTGAAAAACATCAGGTTTTTACTTGACAGCAATTCAGATTGTTCTGCAAGATAAGTGATATTGTTTTGTATAGCAATTCTGTCTTCATTAACTACCGAGTACCCGTCTAATGCAAGATAAGGTAAATAGTACTCAACAACTCCACAATATTCAGCACTGTTCTTTTTGATGACTGTCTTCCCGTCAATTTCATAATCAATTCCTTCAATTCCAAAGAATCCCCTATAATACCCTTCGGGTGACCCATAAAATGTATCCATGAAAGTATTGACGACTCCTTGAGGATTTTCAGTGTTCTTTGATAATACATAACTGTTGCCACCAGTTAAAGCCTGGCATACATTTTCTTTGTTGCTTCCTTCTAAATACCATTCAATCTCATATTTTTCAAGATCAGAAATGGTATTGACCGTATAGTAGTAACTTCCTTCTGTATCAGTGTCGTAAAACCCATACATGCTGTTGTAAAGAACCTCTTTGATGATATTCTCGTCAGCCATCTTTGAAATCATTAATAAGGTGTCTTTAGTGTCTTCTTTTATCAATCCGTCCTCAAAACTCTCCGTCGATCTGTCAAAGGCAATCGTATTGTTTCCAAATGGTTCATAATAGCACCCGTTAGCTAAGAAAAGATCACCTAATGTATTAAGTGACATGTTACGTGTGATGGCTATCCCGAAAGTATTATTGGTTCCTGACTGATTCGGGTCATCATAAGTAAAAGCTCTTGCAACATCATATAGTTCATCGATCGTAGTAGGTACTTCTTTATTCAAATTTGAAAGCCACTCACCATTCATCACTCGAACCATCGGAACCACACGATATCCAACCGGAATAGACCATACCTCACCGTTGATTGTATATGCTTCTTTTAACCCTGCAGGCATCATCTGATAAGCAGGATTGTTTTGTAGGTATTCTGTGAGTTCCAGGATATCTCCTCTGTCTCTTAATGGGTAAACCTGCTTTTCTGAGTTACTCCAAAGATAAATCAATCCTTGAAATCCGTCCTTGATTGCACTTTGAATATATTCCCCTGTATAGTAAGTGGCTATATCGACCTGGCTGATATAATTGACTTTGATATCAATATCATAATTATCTTTCATCATGGTCTGCCAGTCGTCAATTTTGGCATATGCCGGCTTATACTCATTGACCGGTAACATGATATTAAGAAAAGTATTCTCATTCTCTGAAAAAGTATTTTCTTTACTTGATTCTTGATTCTCCTGCTTGTTGCAGCTGGTTGAAAGAGTGAATATAACCAGTAAAAGAACGGTTAAAAGTAGCATCTTGTTTTTCATAGTGCACCTCCCTAATTCACTTCATATCCTATCATATACTTCTTTTTTTTTATCTGGAATGATGTGAAATATGCATATTTCACATTGTCATGTCGTTAAATCCGATTCAGATGACTATATGAAATCTTTGTAATATAGTTTGGAATACTTGCCATTTAGAGATAACAGTTCCTGATGGGTCCCTTTTTCTTCCACTCTTCCGTCTTCAATGAGATAAATCATATCACTGTTTTCCACGGTACTTAGCCTGTGAGCTACGATGATATTGGTTCTGTCTTTCATAAACTGATCTAAACTGTCTTTGATGAATTCCTCCGATTTAGAGTCAAGGCTTGATGTTGCTTCATCCAGAATCAGTATTTCACCGTTTTTAAGGATAGCTCTTGCTAAGGCAACTCTTTGTCGCTGCCCTCCTGAGAGTTTGATACCCCTTTCTCCGACTACGGTATCATACTGCTTCTCCTGCTCGATGATGAATTCATGAGCATGAGCTTTTTTGGCAGCTTCAATGACTTCTTCATCGGTTGCTTCAAGTTTCCCGTTTAAGATGTTCTCTTTGATGGTACCGTTGAAGATAGTGGCATTCTGAGAAACATAGCTGACTTTTCTCCTGATTTGCTTTTTAGTATAATCACAGGCACTTCTGCCTTCGAATGTATAGGTTCCTTCGGTGAAATCATATAAGCCAAGCATCAGCTTAACAATCGTACTTTTACCATGGCCGCTGTATCCTACCAGTGCTACCTTTTCCCCTTTTTTAATATCGATGGAAATACCTTTCAGAACTTCACTGCCGTCAATATATGAAAAATACACATCATCAAGGCAAATTAAGCTGTCACATGGTTTACCGCTGACAGGAATATTTTCTTTTTCAACTGGCTGATTTAGAAATTCAAGTACTCTGTCGCTTCCTGCAAAAGCATCTTGTGCTTTGCTGAAGCTCTCTGTAGAATCAATCAGCAGATATCCGATTCTTACACCCAGCTGCCTTAACGCTGCCAGATCACCTATGGTCAGTAGTCCCTTGATAATAAGGTAAGTGCCATAGATAAGGACAGCAGAATTGTTGAATTGGTAAATGAAACTGTTAAGACTGTATAATGAACTGCTGTAGACGATTTTCTTTTTCTTTGTTTTAATAATTTCTTCTTGCTTATTAAAAAATCTGTTTTTAAAATGCTCCTGGAGATTATATGTTTTAATCACTTTGAAACCTGAAATATTTTCAATGATTTCCGTCAGCACAATGCTGACCTGCTTTCGTAAGGTCTCATTCTGTTTTCTGATTGGCACTCTGAATTTTTTATTGATATAGGCTGACAGTGTTCCGACAATCCCGGCTAAAAGCCCCATTCTTATGTCAAGGACCAGAATAGCGGGAACAGCTATAATCGTGGACATGAAATTTGATATGATTCTATAAACCATATCAAGCGAGTTCAAGAACAAATCTGTATCGCCATTTATCCTGGCAATGGTGTCTCCGCTGTGAGCTTTTTCAAAATATGCCACTGGCAGATTAACGAAATGAGCAAACATTCTCCTTTTAATATTCATTCCAATGATGTACTTCTGTTTGCTGATATAGTAATTCAGAATGGAATTCAGTACCATCAATACTATCTGCCCAATTATCAGTCCAATGCTGATTAAAAGATCAGTTCTGTTTTTATTTATGGCATAATCAATGATATACTTTGAAAAATAAGCGATAATCGGAAGACCTAGCCCATCAGCTGCTGATTGTAAAATGACAAGCACAATATACTTGACTCCGCTTTTCCCGCTGAGTTTCACTATTTTCTTAAGGTCTTTGATGACTGATACTTTATTTTTCTTCTTCATAGTACCTCTTGTGAATTATATAAATGATAGTATTCACCCTTTTTATTCATCAGGCTCTCATGTGTGCCCGATTCGACTGTTTTTCCTGCTTTGATGACAATGATGTCATCGCAGTTGATTATGGTACTCAATCGATGAGCAATGATGACTATGGTCTTGTTTTCTCCGGTGTTCTGAATTGCTTTCTCGATATAGTATTCTGATCTGGTATCAAGACTGGAAGTGGGCTCATCTAACAGGATAAACTGATTATCCGACAGAAGTGCTCTGGCGAGATGAATACGCTGGCGCTGCCCACCCGAGAGTTGAACCCCTCTTTCTCCAATCATGGAATCATATCCGTTTTCCTGTTCTTCAGCAATCTCATTCACTCCTGTCACTGTACAGACATGGTTGAACTCTTCTTCTGTTGCCGAGATTTTCCCATACATGATATTATTTCTGATGCTGTCTGAGAAAAGATATTCATCCTGTGATACATATGAGTAATTGCTCCTCAGTGCTTTTAAAGACCATTCCTTAATGCTTAACCCATTAATGAGAATATCACCTGTATAATTGTCATAATATCCCTGAATCAGTTTAACCACTGTCGATTTCCCGCATCCGCTTTCTCCGACAAGCGCTGTTTTGCTTCCTCTCTTAATTGAAAAAGACATGTCATTGATGACAGTGATTCCTTCAACATAGTCATAGAAAACATGTGAGAACTCAAATGCATCGGCATGGTTCACACTAGAAAAATCACTTCCGTCAACTCTCTCTTTTTTCTCATTTGAGATTTCGTTGATGTGATCCATGGCACCTGTTGACTCAGCTGCATGAGCAATAATTGCATACAGGTTCTGAAGATTCCCGAAAGAATAACCTGAAAGTGCAGAGAAGCCCACCATCTGTGAAATGGTCAGCTGATTTCTGCCGATGAAGTATATTCCTATGAAGAAAACAGATACATACGGAATTATTCTTACCATGAACCCTATAACCGAAATGATCTGGTTATTCTTGTAAACCTTGTTTTCTTCTTTCTGGGCACTGCTCAGTTCTTCATCATATTTCTTGAAATAATGATCATTCAGGTTATAGATTTTAACAATACCGATATTTTCAAGGATGTCTCTTAAAATCATATTCATGTTACTGATATACTTCTGTCGCTGATTTGATATTCCTCTCATTCTAAATGAGAATTTCATAGTGAAATAAGAAGCAAGTAGAACAATCGGAAGTACAAGAAGGCTTAATCTGGTATTCATGATAAACATGGAAATAATCGCATATCCCAGAGCTCCGGGAAGATACCCGAATAGTGTTGCCATGTCATTGCTGATGAAGTTTTCAAGAATAGTCACATCATTAGTCAGTTTTGTTACGATATCTCCGGAATGCTTGTCATCAAAGTAATTGATCTTCAAATCATGAATATTCAGCAGAATTTTTCTTTTTATATCGCGAATGGTATACATGGAGTACCTGTTACCCATGAAAGGACCGAAAAATCTTGTGAGCACCATAAAAGCAAGAAGAATCAGATAAACAACTGTCGTCTGTTTAAAAAGAGTCATATCTTTGTTAACGGCTGCATTGGTAAAATATTCGATATACCTCATGAGAATCCCATAAACAATTCCCATGGTAGCTCCATTGATACACTTAAGAAAAAACCATATTCTAGCTTCCTTAGAAAGTGACATCAATACAAAAATGGTATGTGAGATACTTTTAAAATCTTTTTTGTCTTCATTCTTTTTCATGTTTTGGTGGTTCCCTTTAGAAATATATTAACATGAATTGTAATTTCAGGCAATTATTATATTTTTATTATCTCCACATATTCTGAGCGATATACATTGATGTTCCTTTGAACGCTACACCGACTCCAAGATAATCATAATTATCAAGCAGGTTCTGACGATGACCGGTTTTCGAATTGTACCAGGCATGAACTGAAGCGATGGCATCATAAAAACCATAGGCAATGTTCTCACCAGCCAGTGAGTAATTAATTCCCTCATTTTTCATTCTGGTGAAAGGAGTCACCCCATCCGGACTGATGTGTGCGAAATAGTTTCTGTCAATCATATCAATGCAATGCTTCGTCGCACTGATGCTTGCTTTTTCATCCCATAAAAGCGCATGTTTTTCATCAATGCTCCTGACAGCATTGGTGATGAACAGTGTCTGTTTTTCCATGCTTGTGATCAGATTTTCCGTAGGAACAAGATAAATATCTTTATATGATTCTTCAAAAGTCTTATCGATGACATAAGCTGCATAAATCTTATTTTCGGAATATGAATCATAATAGTAGGTGACATATCCATTTAAATCAGACAGGATAAAAGTTTCGCAGTCATTCTGAAGCGGTGTATAGAGATAAATGGTACTGTCTCCTTCAATCTTCTTCTCAATAAACTTGACCGGGGATGTATAGGCTGCCAAAGCTTCATCTTTACTACTGCCGATGGTGACGCTCTTATCTGTTCTCAATAATCTTGAAGTAGTATAAAAAGAGATGATTTTATTGTCTTTTATACCAAACTGAACATAATTGTGATAATCAAAATTATAGATATACCAGTTGTACCCCAGTCTTGATTGTAATATGTCATTTGGAATCCCCATTGTTCTGATCATGTCATCAAATGAATTGCCGACACTCAACCCATAAATTGAAATAGGGTCAGAATTGTTCATATAGTATTCATCTATAATCCCGATTGAATTAGCCGCTACTTTTGAAATGGCTCCTTGTGACACCAGTTTTTCACCTAATGTAGCTTCATACTTCTTTAAATTGAAAAAAAGTGCATCATATGATATTTTCGCTACTTGGTCTCTTAAAAAGAACTGTCCTTTCAGCTCAGTATAAAAATCAAGATCAATTAGATTAAGATAGAAAGCGTATTCAAGTGCATTTTCCCAGGTAAAATCTCCTGCAGCCTCATCATAGCCTAAGGCTCTGAGAATAAAGGTCATATAACTTTTCGCCTGCATACCTAAAGAAGAACCATACTGAGTCGATGAGATCCCTTTTGTCAGATTGTACTGATAAAGATAGCCGACATAAGGATCAGCCCATTCAGGAACATCAGTAAATGGATGGTAATAATCTCTGGCCAGTGCTTCATTTTCTCCTCCAAGCAGCCTGACAAACATGACTCCGCCTTCCAGTCTTGTCGGCTCACGGTCAAGTTCAAAGCCAAGATTTGTTCCACGAAAAACATTAATGGCTTTAAGAAGCTCAGCATAAGATTCATATTTGCTTTCATACGCAAGTACTGTATGATTAACAGGAAACGCTGTAATCAAAACAAACACCACTAAAAAGACACTTACAAATTTTTTCATTTTTTTCAAATTGTTAATACCCTATCATCACCTTTTAAAATCGATGTTAAATCTTTTCCCATATATTTAACATCAATATTTAATTCTTGAAGTTCTCCTGAAATACCATATCGGTCACTGCATGCTTTACAGGCAAACACTCTCACTCCAGTTTCCATTATATCACTTAAAATACTTTTAACGTCAATATCATTAATCACTAATTTTTGTGAAGGTCCCCAGATAATCAAGTCAATTTCATTGAACCAGTTATTTTTCTTTGCGTTTAAGATATACATGAAAGCCATGTTTACAACAGTTTCCTTATTATCTGAGGTTAGCAATACGGTTAATTTATCTGACATACTTCTTTCTCATAAGCTTTTTATAGGCATCATACTCTGATTTTTTCATTCTGCACATCTCACGTTTATCATTGTAATATATATACCCGATCAACACACTTGTACTCGTATTGCTGAAATCAAATTTGAATTTCTTTTTATCTACTAACATTAAATTAAATTTATACTTTCTTTTTACCAGAATATATTCTTCATAAAGTGTACATATCCAGCGGGTCGTCTGAATATAGTTTGTTGCTGTTAAATAAAAAAGATCATTCTTGTCGAAAGCTCTGACTGACTCCCCATATTCTGCAATCTCTTCTTTGGTCACCATGATGTTCTTTATTTTAAAATATTTGTAAATGAAGTAGACCAGCCAGATGGCTTCGAAAACAATCTGTCCTATATATTCATAACCAGAGATGAAAAAGATGAGGCCGACATTGATAACAAAATACAGGAAGTAGGCTGATACATAGATGAAGAAAATTTTTCTGGTGGGATTCAGGAACATCAGAATCCCGATGATGAAGAAAACAACAGGGAATATCACTGAAAAGATACTCCCGCTGTAAATAACTGCATTCAGAATATAAAACACAAAACCAATAAAGAAAACAATACTGGTCAGTACCCCTGCAAGTTTGATTGTTCTGATGCTTTCAAATTTCTTGATTTTATCCATTATTAATCCATCTGCTGTCCGCCAGTGACATTGATTGCCTGTCCGGTCATATAACTGGACTGATCACTGGCTAAAAATACCATTAGATTAGCTACATCATCGTATTCACAGCCTCGTTTCATCGGAACCTGATTAATGTATTTCTGTTTGACTTCCTCTTCAGTAATCCCCTGATTCTTGGCATACTGCTTGTACAGGCTGTTTGTCCATAACGGTGAGTTCAATAAGTTCCCGGGGCAAATAGCATTGACTCTGATGTTATCTTCAGCAAATTCAAGCGCCAGACTCTGTGTCAGACCAATACCTCCGAATTTAGAAGCGGCATAGGCACTGTTTTTTGAAGAACCTTTTTTACCTGATTTGGAGTTGATCTGAATGATGCTTCCTTTTTTATTTTTCAGCATTCTCTTTGATGCTGCTTTAGCTACAATGAAGTACCCAAGCAGATTGACATTCATGACAAGCTGCCATTTGCTTATATCAAATTCAGGTGTTGCTCCTGCAATAAGAATCGCTGCATTGCTGACAAGAATATCTATCTTACCGAATTTCTCTTCTGCCAAATTCATCAGTGCT
Source organism: Clostridia bacterium (assembly GCA_016938455.1). Classification (GTDB taxonomy): domain Bacteria; phylum Bacillota; class Clostridia; order DUPQ01; family DUPQ01; genus JAFGUQ01. The sequence continues at coordinate 9,442 of JAFGUQ010000005.1, read as the reverse complement.
TCCACACTCTCTTCGCTTGTCACATCCGTTTTAATGGCATATGCATCACTGAGACTGTCTGCCACTTCCTGCGCCTTTTCAATATTTATATCTCCGATGACCACTTTACAGCCTTCTTGATCGAGCCTGATTGCCAGTGCTTCTCCCAGCCCTTGAGCTGCTCCTGTGATAACGGCCACTTTTCCTTCTAATGCTTTACAAGACATGTTTTTCTCCTTTTATTTCAACTTTATTATGTTTCATATCATATCACTTTTTGAAAAGCACTGCCATAAAAAAACTCTCAGTTACATTAGTTTTTCATATTAGATTGTATATTAATTTGAGTTTATATATAATGTTCAAGTAATATTTGTATATGAATCAGGGGAAAATAATGAAAAAAATATTAATAATATTGATCACTGTAATCTCAATGCTGCTTATTGCTGATGCTGTATCAGCAAATGATGCTTTTGTTGGCAGATTTGGCGAGACAGTTTATCCGCTGTCTAATAATAATGTGGAAATGCTCTCAGAGGATATATACATTGATGTCGAAGTGATTGATTCAAGAATCAGAACAACTGTCACATGTACTTTCATGTTCAAGAACTCTGGAGACGCACAGGAAGTGCTGATGGGTTTCCCGGCTGTGGTGAAACTTTCTCCTGACAGCCTGTCAACCGAGGATAATGTCAAGCTTCACAATTTCACCGCGTATATGAACGGAGATGAAATTGAAGTCAATGAAGTAGACGGCAGTCAATATCAGGATACATTTGCCTATTATCCGTCTTGGTATGTTTTTTCTGTTCCTTTCAAGGAAAATGAAGAAGTGATGATGTCTCACACCTATGATATTGAGTTAGGCGGATATTCAGATGGTAACTATATAGTTGGTTATGTTCTGGAGACAGGTGCAACCTGGAAAAACACTATTGGTCATTCAAGAGTTACATTTAACTTGCCTAATGTGCTTCCTGATGGTATTTCTCTTGATAGCGATCATTACAACCTGTCTGATTTCACCTATGCCAATCGTCAGCTCGTTTTTGAGAAATATGACTTCTCTCCTGATTTCAACATCTATGTTAATATAAATGCTCATTTGATGACTGGTTTTATGGAAGACATTTCATTCCCTGCAGATGATATATTCTCATTAGGGTCAACTATGTCAGGAGAAGACCTCATTAAGCTCTATAACAGCATTGAAAAACCTGACAAGCTCATGGAAACTCTTTATGTGAATGGACTGATCGGTCTTCCGGAACAAAAACAACCTCCGGTGATTTCAGATATAGTCATCCCAGGATTTTTAAGCAGCATTGATGAGTTTTCATATATTGATATATATATCGAAGATAATAATTTTGATTTATTAAGCCCTTGCCAGTTCGTTTTAAAATCTCAAGATGGCAGCACAATAATAGAAGGACCTACTAATCCGTATTTATTTGGTCAGTATAGACATCCGGTATATTACTCTTTTAATAATTATGGTACCTACATTTTCAAGTGCACCCTATATAAAATCAATCTAGTAGAAGGAAACACTTATACTTTAGATGTGTCATGCGAGGATGAAGCAGGACACATTGTAAATAAATCATTTACTTTCATCTATCATGAAAGTGGAAGCACAATACTTTCAAGCAATCCTGCAACAGGTAGTTTTAACAACTATTTATACCTGTCGATTCTGTCTTTTTCAATATTTTTCATGATGGTTTTATATAAGAAGCTCACTAAGTTCAGGAATAGGGTGATGCATTCTTGAATTTTCGGGATGCGTCCAGCTTGTAAATTTTAATAAAGATGAACCTTTAACTGCAAGCTCATAAAATTCCTGCAGACATTTTATGGTTTCATCCATCGTTTTCTTGCCATCAATTGCTTCAAATAACACAGTAATCATTTCCAGTTCTTTTGTTAATAATCCCATCGGAAAAGTGAACTGGTCATTGAATGCATTTTTTGATGTAATATCTAAGATTGAATCTTCAATCAAAATTACTCTACTGTATAGTTCCTTACATTCTTTATGCAATTCACAAGCCTTATTATATGTCCATGCCACTTCTTTTTTTCTGGTGGTGAATGATTCATCATGTAATTTGAAGTCTGGATTGTTTTTTTTGTTAAGCTGATATATGAGCGGATATAAAACCTGAATCATATTTGCCTGAAATCCCCTGTCTACATCATCATCCGGGCTTAGATAAGCTGGTCTGACCGCCATATCCAGATGAAGTTCTGCAAGATTATTCATATAATCAATAATCTTTATAACAGTTTCCTGGTTTTTAATGTTTAGAACTCTGCTGATCCAATCAGATAAAAATGATTCATTTGAATACTTTTCACCTTCATCACACATTCTCATAATCGCTTCTAAGGGGAGTATGAAATTCTTGAAGCTCTGCCCATTGACAAGTATATAGTCGGTCATATCAAGTTCTGCTGCTTTCTTAATCGATTCAGCCAGTGGAGCAAGGTGAGGATCCATCACGGTATGATTCAACCAGAAACCTGCATGGAGATAGATTCCTTTTTTATAGCTTTTGTCTGCACCCGACTCATTGATGACCAGTTTTCCAAACCCGTTATCAGCATATAACAGCAGCCAGTTACTGCTCACTGTAAAAGTTCTGTCTTTAAAAAGTTCCAGTCCTTCAGCATATAGATCACAGATCAGCTTTGCTTTCGGTTTTTTACTTCTGATGATTTTTTCTATTGAATCAAAAACCTGAGTCATGATCAGCCCGGTTCCCGCTTCTATACATTTTTCACATTGGCAGCGGTATTTGACATCATAGATGGGTGATCGTGGTCTAAGTAAAAACAGATCACCTTTTCCAAGTGGCGAATCCATATAATATTTCCATGTGTCAATCCAGGTTTCCTTATGTGTAAACCAGCATTCATGCTGCTCATTCAACGGGTGAAATGCCCAGCCCAGATACATGGGAATCTGCACCAGCATTCCTTCTTCGTGAATGATATCAATCAGCTTGTCAATGTGATTGATGTCCGGCTGATAATCCCAGTATTTCTTATATGAGTCCCAAAGGTAGAACTCAGCGCGACCCAGCTGGTCATGGATATCAATCGCGTTATATCCCATGGTTTTCAGTGATTTCACCATGGAACGATAGACTTCCAGATTCACTTTCCCGTTTTCTGCGCGAAAGTTAATCAGTTCATCGCTGTCATTGTCAAAATAGCACCGTATAGGAAAACCTGAGTTTTGACACTCAGGTGGGTTGATGCTCTTAGAGCCTGTCCAGTATTTCAAGTAGTCATTCATGTATGCTCCTTTACACCAGTTCAATCTTATCCATCATTTCTCTGGTCAAGGACAGCTCATTTTTAAGCTTGTCTGTAATCCAGCAATCAATATCTTCAAGAAATGCGAAAGTGAAAGTAAGGTCCTTATCCACCTTACTCGAGTCCATCAGCATGATGACTTTCTTCGCTTTTCTTATAATCGCTTTTTTCAGCTGACTTTCATATCTGTTTGATATGGTGAATCCCCTGTCTGCGGAAAAACCGCTTGCAGACATGATAGCCAGATCAATATTGATGTTTTCAATCATATCTATTGCGTCAGGTCCTGAACAGGATAAGGTGTTTTTATTCACCTGGCCACCCAGCTGCATGACAGAATGAGCTGTATTTGAAAGTTTCAGAGCTGTGTTCACAGCTGAAGTGATGAAAGTGCATCCCTCTCCTTCAATCAGCCTTGCCAATGTCATGATGGTGCTCCCTGCATCAAGATAGATTGTCCGTCCTCTTTCAATATATTTGATTGCTTTTGTTGCAATAGCTGTTTTCAGCAGAATATTCTCATTCGCTCTCTTTGCATATTCATTTTCTTCTCCGTCAGGAAGCTCAAGCTTATTGGTGCTGATGGCACCGCCATGAGTTCTGATGGCAAAACCTTCACTCTCAAGCAAAGACAAATCTCTTCTTAAGGTCATTTCAGAAACATCAGAGAACACCTGCTTTAAATTCTGCAGGTGTACCTCTTTTGCTGTTTCTAACATTCTCTTTATCTGTAACTGTCTGTCGTTCACTTCTATACTCCCAGTTTATTGATTCTGAGCTGTTCATTTTCAGTATAGTTCTGTGTTGATACATGATCTTTCAGCGGTAATATTTTCTGATGAATCGCATCAACGAACCATTCTGCCTGCGGGAAGAAGAATTTTTCATATTCAGCTGCAGGTGTGATCCAGTTTCTTGCTCCGATAACCACCGGTGGTGCATCAAGATAATCAAAGCAGAGTTCAGAAATCGTCTGTGCCATATCCTTTAGGTGAGACCCTCTTTCACAGGCATCGCTTGCAAGAAGAATTCTTCCTGTTTTCTTCACTGATTCAACCACTTTCTCATAATTGAACGGAACAATGGTCCTTGCGTCTATGACTTCTGCAGTCATGCCATATTTGCTTTCTAAAATATCTGCCGCTTCAAGCGCTTTATACAATGTAGCACCTACGGTCAAAATAGTAATGTCATTACCTTTTCTCTTGATGTCAGGTTCACCGATTTCAACTTCATAATAGTCTGTGGGAACACCACCTTCATGGAACAGTTCTCCCACATCATATAATCGCTGACTTTCAAAGAAAATAACTGGATCAGTTCCCATTAATGCCGCATTCATCAATCCTTTTGCGTCATATGGTGTGACCGGGAATACCACTTTCAATCCCGGAACATGAGCCACTAAACTCGTCCAGTCCTGTGAATGCTGTGCGCCGTATTTGGCACCGACTGATACTCTGACAACCACAGGCATTTTCAGCACGCCTGCACTCATCGCCTGCCATTTTGGCAGCTGGTTGAATACTTCGTCTCCCGCTCTTCCAAGGAAATCACAATACATGAGTTCAACAATCGCTCTTCCGCCGCATAATCCATAACCTACTGCAGTTCCAACTATTGCCGCTTCAGAAATAGGTGAATTGAAGATTCTGTTATATGGCAGGGCTTCTGTCAATCCGCGATAAACGGCAAAGGCACCGCCCCAGTGTCTGTTTTCTTCACCATAAGCTACCAGTGTCGGATCAAGATAGAACTTATCATTTATTGCTTCAAATACGGCATCTCTATATTGATATACCTTATTTTTGGAAACCAATTTTCCGTCTTCATATCCATATCTGATTTTCTTCGCAATCTGCTGTACTCTTGGTTCGTCTTCTTTTTTCAATGTGACAGATGGTTCAGCGTCAAGCATCTTCTCCACTTTTTCATTTGAGAACATAAGGTCTTCAATTGCTGTCGGATTGGAGACTAGATTCATTCTTGGTGAGATGTCCGGATCAATCGCCTGCTTCATTGTTTCAGTCATTATATTTCTGGCCATTTCAAGCACTTTTTCAAACTCATCATCGACTGCTACTTTAGCATCAATCAGCTGAGCTCTGTATGTCAGCAATGAATCCTGTTTCATCCATGCTTCAATCTCTTCTTTTTCTCTGTATGCAGAAGCGTCTGATGGAGAATGGCCTGAGAATCTGTAAGTGACAGTATCAAGAAGAACCGGTCCTTTTTTATCAATTAAAATCTGTTTCTTTCTCTTAATGGCATCAATGACTGCTAATGGATTGTATCCGTCAATTCTCTCTGCATGCATCTGTTCAGGGTTGACTCCTGCACCGAATCTTGCAAGGAATTCATACCCCATGGTTTCTCCATTGGTCTGACCACCCATTCCATACTGGTTGTTAAAGAAATTAAAGATAATAGGTAAGCCGCCTTTATAGGCACCTTCCCAAAGTTTAGTAAACTGATCCATTGAAGCAAATGCCATGGCTTCCCAGACAGGTCCGCATCCGAGTGATGCATCTCCTATATTGGCTATGACGATTCCTTCTTTCTGATTTACTTTTTTAAACAAAGCAGCACCTGTTGCAATATCAGCTGACCCGCCGACAATGGCATTGTTAGGATAAATACCAAATGGAGTAAAGAAAGCATGCATAGATCCGCCCAGGCCTCTATGGAATCCTGTTTCTCTCGCAAATATCTCAGCTAATGTCCCGTAAATAAGGAAATTAACCGCTAATTCTTTAACACAGTCATTTCTTTTGAATTTTTCTACGACACGAAGTATTTTGCCGTCAAAATAGGTTTCCATGATGTCCATCAGTGATTTTTCATCTAATTTGGCAATGGCTGATAATCCTTTTGCAAGGATTTCTCCATGGCTTCTGTGAGATCCGAAGATGAAATCTTCCACACCCAGTAAGTAAGCCTGTCCTACGACAGAGGCTTCCTGACCGATTGATAAATGAGCAGGTCCGGGATGATTGTATTCAATCCCGTTATACTGACCGGTTGTTTTAATAGCGTTCAACATGGTTTCAAATTCCCTGATGATGGCCATATCTGTATAGATATCCATAAACTGCTGTTTTGAAAAGTTTTTCTTTTCATCTTCAATACTTTTACTGTACTGATTGACATTGATATCCTTGAATTTAATTTTCCCGCTTTTTCTTAACTCATTCGGGTCGACGAATTGTGATTTTGGCATTTTGTTTCTCCTTCTCTAAAATGTGAATAATGCTTCTCTGATGGCTTCTGATACAGTGGGATGCGGGAAGACAAGTTCTTTGATATCATCAATCTGCATTTCCATTTCAATCATCAGTGAAGCCCCGTAAATAAGTTCACTGGCTGAATTTCCAATCAGTGATACTCCTATTATTGTATTATTTTTTTTATCTCTAAGTACTTTGCAGATTCCATTGCCACCTTCATTCTCAGCCACATAACGACCTGAAAAGCGCATGGTGATGTTGGCTACATCGTACTCAATTCCTTTTGTTTTCGCAGTTTCTTCCGTTTCACCTACACTTGCCACTTCCGGATTGGTGTAAATGACTGAAGGAATGGCGCCATATCTCATGATATCCTTTTTGCCTAGTATATTGTTGATGCAGACCTCAGCTTCTCTATATGCTGTATGTGCAAGCATGGATTTCCCGTTGACATCCCCTGCAGCATAAATCTCTGCAATGTTGGTTCTCATTTTATTGTCTGTCAGGATGGCGCCTCTTTTGTCAGTTTCCACATTGACACTGTCAAGCCCTATGTCTTTTGTGTTTGGACGTCTTCCGATGCTCGCCAGTACTTTTGTGGCTTTGACTTCAATACTTTCTCCGGCAGTTTCATAAATGACAGAATCGCTTGTCAGCTTAACCACTTTTGCTCCTAATTTAAATGAGATTCCTTTTTTTTCATAGTCTTTCATTAACAGCCTTGAAATGTCAAGGTCTGTCTGACCTGCAATTCGGTCAAGCATTTCAATGATGGTGACTTCGCTTCCGACTGAATTGAAGTATGAAGCCATTTCCAGTCCGATGACTCCTCCGCCGATGACAACCAGTTTTTCAGGTATAACAGTTAAATCTAATATTTCTCTGTTAGTCATGACAAATCCTTTATTGAATCCATCAAGAAGACCGTCAATGGGAGGCATGATCGGTACTGAACCTGTGGCAATTAAAAGTCTCTTGCCATGGTAGGTCTCATTCAAGCAGGTGACTTTGAATCCATCTTCGTCTCTTCCATCGATTTTTCCTCTGCCCTCTATAATCTCCACATGATTGGCTTTAAGTGCAGCCTTGACTCCTCCGACAAGTGTCTTCACTACTTTTTCTTTTCGTTTGATGACTGTTTCCTGGTCAATGGAAGCACCTTCAAAGGTTACTCCGTATTTTGATCCGGTTTTGGCATAATCATAAATCTTGGCAGAATAGAGAAGTGCTTTTGATGGAATGCATCCTTCGTTCAGACAGACGCCTCCCACATTTCTCTCTTCCAACAGCAGTACTTTCATGCCGGCATGTCCCGCTCTTTCTGAGGCTAAATATCCGGCAGGTCCCCCGCCGATGACAATTAAATCGTAAATCATTTTTTTCTCCTTATTTGGCCAGCAGCACTTCAAAGTTCTCTAAATTAGCACATAAGTCTTTTAAGAATTTCGCTCCAGGTGCTCCGTCTACTGCTCTGTGGTCTATGGTCAATGACAGTCCCATTGCCTGGTAGGTTTTTATCTGTCCGTTTACTTCCTTCACTTTGGTTTCCAGTCCGCAGACACCTAATATTGCAGTTTGCGGTGGATTAATGACAGGAGTAAATGATTCAATACCAAGCGCTCCCAGATTAGTTATAGTAAATGTGCCACCCGATAACGCATCAGGTGAGATCGTTCCCTGTTTGCATTTTGCTGCCAGTTCTTTAGTTTCAATCGATATGGTATCAAGTGTCTTTAAATCGCAGTTGAAAATGGTGGGAACCATCAGTCCTCTGTCTGTATCAATAGCGACACCCATATGTACTGTATTGAATAGTCTCATATAATCTTCCATATTATGTGCATTAAGTGTCTTATGGCTAAGTAATGTCTTTGCAGCCGCAAAAACGACGATATCATTGATAGTGATATTTGATAATCCCAGTTTATCTCCGTTTTCCTTGATCAGTTTTCTGTAATTGAGAATGGATGTGGCATCAAACGAGGTATTCAATGTCAGTTGAGCCATAGTTGAAAGTGATTTATGCATTGCTTTGGCAATGACTTTTCTGATATTGGTAGTTTTGATATCTTCATACTCAGTGACCACTGTGCCCTTGGTATCAGTGATTTCACTTAACGGTCCTCTGTTAATATCCGCTGTAGTGATTCTTCCTCCAATCCCTGTTCCATCATAGGAACCGCCTGGCTGGTAATCAGCTTTAGCTGCTGGAGTGACTTTCACACCATCTTTGATAAGAGTATCAATATCTCTTTCAATAATCCTTCCATTTGGACCGGTAGGACTGGCATAGCTTATATCCACATTGGCATTTTCTGCTTTGTTCCTGGCTCTTGGTGAAATCTTGCCGGCATCGGTAGTTCCTGTAGATGCCACTGTTTTCTCGACAACCACCTCTTTAACTGCTTTTACTTCCTCTTTTTCAGCAGATTTTTCAACTGATGCTGAGGCAAACTCACTTATGTTTTCGCCTTTTTCTCCGATGACACACATATTTGAAAGTACCGGGACATCATCCCCCTCTTCAAAAAAAACGGCAAGTAATGTTCCTTCAATACTTGCTTCTTCATCAAAAGTGGCTTTATCTGTTTCATAAGTAAAAAGAAGATCTCCAACCTTTATTGCATCTCCTATTTGCTTATGCCATTTTGCGATAATACAGCTTTCCACTGTGTTTCCCTGTTTTGGCATGATGACGACTGTTGCCATTATATTTTCCTCCTTACATATATAAAAATGATAGAATCTAACGTTATATGTTAGATTCTATCATTTTTGTCTGTCATTTGTCAATTTCTAATCAAAATATTTTTAATTTTAACTGACAAATTAAATTCCACTTCATCCACTCTTCACCAGAAGTTACTCTGACAGCACTTTTTTGATATAATTCATTAGGTATT
>JAFGUQ010000277.1 GCA_016938455.1 Clostridia bacterium | reverse complement strand
CAGTAGGAGTAATGCCATGCTTTTCATTATAAGCCTGTTGTTTAATTCTTCTGCGATTTGTCTCATCCATAGTTAGTTTCATGCTTGCCGTTATTTTGTCTGCATACATTATTACTCTACCATTCAGATTTCTTGCTGCACGACCTGCAGTTTGAGTCAACGATCTGTGGTTTCGCAAAAAACCTTCTTTATCTGCATCCAGAATTGCAACCAATGAAACTTCAGGTAAATCCAATCCTTCTCTTAAAAGATTTACCCCAATCAGAACATCATAAATGCCACTGCGTAAATCGTCCATAATTTTCACTCTTTCAAGAGTATCAACATCTGAGTGTATGTAATTACATTTTATACCTGCATTATCAAAAAAGGAAGACAATTCTTCAGCCATTCTCTTTGTCAATGTGGTTACAAGTATTCTTTCATTTATTTCAGACCTTATTCTTATTTCTTCCATCAAATCATCAACCTGATTTTTTGTTGGTCTGACTTCAATAACCGGATCAAGCAAACCTGTAGGTCTGATAACCTGATCAACATATACTCCTTCAGTTTTTTCCAATTCAAAATCTCCCGGAGTTGCACTGACATAAACTACCTGTTTTTCAATACTTTCAAATTCATCAAAACTTAGAGGTCTGTTGTCAATTGCCGCTGGAAGTCTGAAACCATATTCTACTAGATTTTGTTTTCTGGCATGATCACCACCCCACATTGCCCTTATTTGAGGAAGAGTAACATGACTTTCGTCAATAACTAACAAGAAATTTTTTGGGAAAAAATCGAGCAGACAAAAGGGTCTGTCTCCAGGTTTTCTTCCGTCAAAATATCTGGAATAGTTTTCAATACCTGAGCAATGACCGAGCTCTTTTATCATTTCAACGTCATATGAAACTCTTTCCTGCAATCTGTTAGCTTCATACTCTTTACCAATTGAATTAAAATATTCTACCTGTAAAGCCATATCATGCAATATTTCCTGAATAGCCCTGTCAATTTTATCTTTACTGGTAACAAAAAGGTTAGCAGGATAAATACGATACTCATCTACACTTGCCTCTTTTTTTCCGGTTAAAGGGTCAACAAGTTCAATATCATCAATTTCACTACCCCAAAAACTAACTCTCAATATTTTATCAGCATAAGCAAGAAAAATATCAACTGTATCACCTTTCACTCTGAAAGTGCCATGAGTAAGCTCAACTTCATTTCGTGAATAGATTATATCAACCAACTTTCGTAAGAAGACATTTCTGTCTAATTTCATTCCTCTGTGTATCTCAACAATGGTTTTATTAAAATCTTCAGGATTACCAATACCATAAATACAGGATACTGAAGAAACCACGACAACATCTTTCCTTCCAGAAAGCAGAGATGAGGTAGCAGAAAGTCTTAATTTTTCTATTTCCTCATTAATAGCAAGATCTTTTTCAATATAGGTATCTGTTATCGGCAGATATGCCTCCGGTTGATAATAATCATAATATGAAACATAATACTCAACTGCATTATCAGGGAAGAAACTTCTGAATTCACTGTATAATTGAGCTGCAAGAGTTTTATTATGGCTTAATATCAATGTAGGCCTTTGTAT
>JAFGUQ010000276.1 GCA_016938455.1 Clostridia bacterium | reverse complement strand
GGCTTGATACTGACTGTTTGCTAAACTTTATCAGGTCGGGACTTCCACCCGACTATATTCTACGCACCGAACTGGCGCACTCCTTTTCTTCATTTTATCACAGTTTACGGTTTCCTTTCCACCTCTTCACGAACAATCACAACAGATGGATCATGTCGTTTATTCATCTTCTTATTCGCTTTTCTATTAGCCACAGTGTCAAAAATAACATCAAAATCATAATTATCAGGATATAAGTCTTTAGCTTCAATATTCAGCTTCAGTCTTTTGTGATTGACATATGTTTTCCTGTTCTTTATTTTTACTCCGAAGTTACCGTCTTTCGCATTCACATCAAAAATAATACCTATTTCTTTTTGTGGATAGACAATGACACAATCACCGATAACAAACTTGTCTGATACTGTTTTCTCTATTTCCTTTTTGTATTCAGTTTTCTTTTTTGCCTTTGCCGAAGTAACCTCTTCAGTCTGTATCTGAAATTCACTTATTGGAATGATGAAATCTTTTGTCATATCCCCTTGATAGGAGACTTCCTTGGCTCTGTTTACCAGATTCATGTCAAGTCCCAGTTTTTCGGCAATATACAAAGCACAGCTTTCCCCTGCTTCACCAATTTCCATCTTATATAGCGGTTTCATGTTTTCTCTGTCAAACGCCATTCTAGCATTGACAAATCCTTCTGTTTCCTTGGCAAATATTTTTATCTCAGGATAATGGGTAGTGGCGACTGCCAGGCAGTTTATGGTCTTTAATTTCTCAAGAATAGCCACTGCAAGGCCCATTCCTTCGGCTGGATCAGTTCCAGATCCAAGTTCATCCAGTAATACAAGAGAGTTTTCATCTGCTTTTGCCAGTATGTCGATAATATTTTTCATATGCGAAGAAAATGTAGACAGGTTTTCACTTATGCTCTGCCCATCTCCAATATCGCATAAAACATGGTTGAAAAGGCAAAACCGGCTTTCTTTTGCAGGAATGTGTAATCCTGACTGCAGCATGAGGGAAAAAAGACCCACTGTTTTCAAGGCTACTGTTTTCCCTCCTGTATTAGGTCCTGTGATGATCAGGCATGACTGATGATTACCTAATTCAAAATCCAGCGGGACTACATTTTCCTGATCAAGCAGCGGATGGATTCCCTCTCTGATTTTAATGTAAGGATGATTTACAATCTCGGAGGCATATCCGTTCATACTCATGCTTAATTTTGCTTTTGCAAATGCAAAATCAAGACTTTCCATTACTTCAATATTCAAACGAATGACTGTCAGGTAAGTCTCACAGAGTCCGGTTAAGGTATAAAGAATTTTTCTGATTTCATTATCTGTTTCAATTTCGAGCATAGTCAGCTGCTCATTAAATCTTGTGACTGCTTTTGGTTCAACGAAAACTGTATTCCCGCTGTTGGACATATCATAGACAATTCCTTCCACTTGCTTTTTGAACTCTTTTTTAACCGGTAAGGTAAAGTGGTTACCTCGTTTTACTATGTAACTGTCACTATAATAATGACTATGTGAAGCAAGCATAGAATTAAGTTTATCTTTTATTTTTTCATGCAGTGATTCTGTCTTCTTAATCATCCCGTATAATTCAATGGTAGCTTTTGAATCTACTGCATTGTTTCTGATGCATCGATCAATTTCACTTTCAACCTCATCAATCAATTCCATCCCTCTGCCGATAAATGCCAGTTCGTGATTGGATGATTCTGCTTTTAAAAGATAGCTTTTCATTCTTCTGCAGGCGGTTAAAAAAAGTCTGATATTATAGAGGTCTTCAGGGCTTAGCATTTCTCCCTTCTCAATGGCTTTCAGAATATCATTAAGGTGACTCATTGATACGATTGGCGGGGTGCCGTAATTTTCTATGATTTGCCTTGCATCTGAAGTTTCTGTTATATGTGTAGTCACAAGCATTTCGTCCTGATATGGTTCCAGCTTTGCAATTTTCTCTTTGACTTTTTCGCTTTGTGCAAATGAGGCGAGTTTTTCAAGTATTTTATCGTATTCAAGTGTGATATACATTTTATTCATTTACTGTTTCTCCGTTATAATTAGTGCCTTGCAAATCAAAAAATGGTTTCTACAAGAAACCATTAGATAATAGATTTATTCATCATCAGGTTTTTCTGTAGCTGGCATAGTTGATAGGTATAATCAAAAAGGGGTATGTCCCCGTTTCTTCCCTACTTAGTAACTTTTATTAGTTACCGCTTACCTGCTTAACTACAATTAACAAAAAAACCTCCTGGAAATTTATTAACTAAATCATATCATATCTTTTTATATGGTTCAATAGTGTATAATGATAATATATTTACTGAAGAGGTGTCATATGGAAACAACAAGTATTGAATTTGATTATGGTAACAGGTTTTACGGGGTCATGCATGCTCCACGGGCAGAGATCAATATCGGAAACAGGGAAAATCAGCTTTCGCCTTATGATATGATGTTTGGTGCGCTGTCATCGTGTTTATATGCCACTTTTCTCGGGATCACCTACAAGAAAAAAATATCATTTGACAGCGCCAGAATGATCATCACTGGTGAAAAAAGGGAAACCATACCCACCACACTGAAGTGGGTCAACATAAAGATCATTATCAAAAATCCCGAGGATGAGGATAAATTCACTAAGTCCTTTGAATTAGCCACTAAATACTGTTCTGTATTTGAAACTATTAAACAGGTGGCAGACATGTCTTATGAGGTCTTGTTTGAAAAATGAGCTGGTTAGCTTTTTAATATGAAAACTGAAAAGCGAAAAGCTCAGTACCGGCAAGCTCAATATACAGCTTTACAGGTGTGTTTTCAAGAAGGCTAAGATCACTGCTGTTATTAAAAGTCACCACTTTATTAATGTCGTTAGTGGTATGAATCAAGTCACAGTCATTAATTGAAAAACCAGCAATCGGATAGTCATTTTCATCAAGAAACCCGACTTTTGCTCTTCCTGCTGCTGATGTATTAATATTAAGAAGCAGTTTGTTTCCGGTAAAAGATAATAACGGAGTTCTGATATATCCCCCTTTATAGCTACCTTTGATACTGACAAATCCGTCTCGCCTTATGGTAAGCCTGCTGATGGCAGATGTGTTGGTTCTTGATTCAACTCCCGCTTTTTCAAGAATAGCGTTTTCTCTTTTTTCATGCTTGTCACCTCTTGCATATCCGTGAATGATATCGCTTCCCATATAGTACATATATAAATCATTGTCACGACCAGGGACAATCCCATGGACCATATACAGAGAATATGCATCGAAATCATCTTTGAAGCCAAGGTCTACAAAACTCTCCCTTTCATACCTTTCCCAATGGACACCATCACGACTTGAAGCGAATGTCAGGTCAATAGGTCCCGCATTCATAGGTTTTGCACCTTCAAACTCCCTGATGTATTCACCATATTTCAGATATACTCCCGGAAACATAAAATAGGTATCTTCAGCATACGGATATTTAATCGTTGCGTTTGTATAAAAATCAATTATCTGAGAACTGATGTTAAACTCATCATAAAACACTGAGGGATCGTTTTCATCAGCCCGCATCACCACAGCCATATCTTCAATCATCGGAAATTGGTCAAGATCTATGCTTTCTCCCCTTGCAATAGTTCTATGTTGACCAGCTATTTCATAATTTCGTCTGACATAGGCCACATACTTTTTTATTCTGTCATCATAGAAAATGATATTCTGTGAGTCAAGATGAAATCCTTTAATGACACCCTGGTTCTTCTGGTCAAATCTTCCATCATCAAGGACTGTTTCCTTTTCATAGTGAAAGTGAATCCCGTCATTTGAGCTGTATAATCCCATGGGTCTTTTCAATGCATGTCTTGCCAGTAACTTATATTTGTTTTTTGAATCATTCTCATCGATGAATACCATACATCCACCGTCGCCAAGGCCTTGCTCAACACCACCTGCACCAAAACCCAGGATGATATTATTACTCTGATCCTCAAACTCAGGTGCCAGATCAAGTACCGGTTTTGAAAAATGAATACCATCTGTGGAAGTAGCATAACATATATATGAATGTACCCCGTCTTCTCTATACAGTGTTTCCCCATAGTATAATTTATAGATTCCCTCATCAAATATGACAGAATTATAACCGCCGACTCTTTGGTGAGGTGAATTAACATGTGAAATAATCAGTTCGCCGGTTTTAACAGGCTTGTTCACTTTTCTTCTAATCTGGTCACTTTTTTCAATAAATCTCTCATCAATAAATAGTTGTCTTTCACATTTTACATTAATCATATCTTTTCTCATAATCACTCCTACTTAAAAATACTTAAATCAAGTATATTCAATTCATTCTCAATCGAATTTCTTCTTCCCTCCATGAACAGCGCTGGCCATGGTGGAAGGTTATTCGTATCCAGACTGCGATAAATCGCAGCATATAACACCATTTCTCTTAGTTTGATGAAATCAGGTATTTTTATTATCCATTGTTGATCAAGCTGGTTTTGCTTATGATATCCATTCATGAAATGATGGAAATACATCGTTGCAAATTCATTTTTATCCTCGATTTTTTTATTGAACACCGTAGAAAACAGAGCAATGGCAATATCACTTGCAAAATAGTTATAAGCGCAGTCATCAAAGTCAAATACAGTCATTTCACTATTGTGCACAAAAAAATTACCTGAATGAATGTCTGTGTGTATAAGGCCATAACCTGATTTATCTTTTTTAAAACCATTTATTTTTTTAATCTGATTATTGGTCTTTTCTATGACAATGGTCTGTTCTTCCGGAATAAACTGTGCAATATTCAAATACAATCCGTCATTGACCCACTCAAACCTTTTGTATTTTCCAGGTATGTATTCTTTTGCAAGCTTATGGAAATGTCCGATAGTCATACCCCATTTTTCAATTAGCTCAGAAGATAGCTGGTCAAAGCGAAGATGAGAACCTTCTGCTTTTTCAAAACTGGTTACAATAAAATGTGATTCTTCATCAATTTCAATCTTCTCAGTCAGTTTATTTTCTTTTGAAAACACAGGTCTTGCCACATTCGATCCGTTTTCATATAGGTAATAGATGAAATGCAATTCTGCTTCAATCAGCTGTTCACTTCGATGCGAGTTATGTGTGATTCGAAGTATATATTTCTTTTCATGATAACTGTATTCGTAGATAAAACTCTCAAATCCGCCTAATGCTTGTAAGGAATTAACATCATGATTGTATTTCTCACTGCATTTTCTTGCAATCTCATCATTAAACAACTCATGAATAAATTTTTCCATTTTCTCTAATGTCCTTTATGAATCTGCTTTATCCTCATCTGTCTGTAATGGTTCCCAGATGAAGATTCTTTTTTTACTGAAAATATTATAACCATGATATGAAGCCATCAGCACAGCGGTAATTGTCCAGCATATTCCATATATTCCAAGGATAGGTATGATTATGATGATACCGACTGCAACCATCACAAGTGATAGTGAAAACCATATGATTGACTGAAGTTTATGAGATGGACTGCTTTTTTCTTTCATCTTACCCTTACCCTGTTATTGATTCTCCCATTATAATAAATTCTGCTGTACTTTTCTATACCAAATTGTTTTTTAAAAACAGTTTTCTTGGCTTGATTAATCTCATAATCATAATCACAGGAATAAAAAAGACAGTCCCGAATAAAATAGCAAGCTCATTTCCAAGGCGGCTGCCTTTTACTTTCTTGAATGTTATTCTGTTTTTTAATGTACCGAATGCAATCCCGCTAACATTGCCAATCATGATCATTCTGATATATCCGAGTATGCCTGATGCCATATCTTGTGAATATTCTTTAACAACAGCCTCATACACAGTTTTTTCAACTATCCCTGCTGCGTCAGCATAGTACTTGGCAAACAGCACGGCATTCAACTGATTTCTCGGAACATTTCTGTCCTCACCACTTAACAAATCATCAATTTCTTCGCTATTCACTCCCGATTCCAACGCTACTTTCGCATGATAATAGGAACATACCTGGCATCCATTAACTTCAGTGACGGCTATCATGATTCGCTCCTGAAAATCTTTGCTGATCAGATTCATTTTTTTTGCTTTTCTAACATCCTTAATGCTGAATAACATGTCATCAAGAAAATAGAAATACTGTCTGATTGTGTAAAATCTTTTATTATACTGCATGAAGCTTCCTATTCCAATGCTGCCAACAGCAGCGAATAATACTTTTCGTTCTCAATATAGTAGGGAACACTGTTACCTGTTCCAAGAGCATATCCCCCCTTTAGCTCTGTTAATTCCAGCATTTTTTTCGCTCTTTCATAAATAGCTGAATTGTCGTTTTTATAAATGAAATCAAGATCAATACCTCCAAGAACCGCTATTCTTCCCTGAAGCCATGGGTAAGCATCTTCCACTTTCATAATATTATCCTCATAGGAATGTTTCGCATCATATCCGATATAGTCAATGATATCATCCATGACTTCAGCAAGCTGTCCGCATGAATGTAAAATAGCTTTTTTCCCGCTCTGATGAATGACATCTGCGATTTTTTTATGCCAGGGAATGACAAACTCTCTCATATTATCAGCACTTAGCATTGTCTGTGTATTAAATCCCCAGTCATCATTGACAATCATAGCACCTACAATGTCATGTCCAGCAACAGTCTGGTAATAATCAAGTAGAATGCCGCCAACTTTATCGAATACCTCTTTAAGAAATTCTCTGTCATCATAAAGCATATAACACAAGTTATTGTACCCAAGCAGTTGCGTCACATTTTCAAGTACCCCTCCAGGACCATATGGGATTGCTTTCATACCCTCAGGAATAAACTTTTTAATTTGATCAAAGTATGTCAAATCACATTGTTGGATACTTGGCCAGGAATAATCAAGAAAGTCGTCTTTGGTTCTGATAATGACAGTTTCATTCAGTGAAATACTTTTTTCGGTATGATGTTCACTTGTCTTAAAAACCAGTTTTTCAGGATAACTCAATGTGAAATAATCAAATCCTGCATTCCTGAAAGCTTCCATTTTGATTATATTTAGATCAAAAAAGCTTTTTCCCTTCATGGTAAATCCAGTTAGATTCTCATACATATGATCATTGAAAAAGAATTCAAACAATGTTGGTCTGTCAGGAATGTCTTTATTGAGTACTTTCAGTAAATTATTGAAATCAGGTTTCCTTTTCTCAGTTATCTCCAATAATCTATGTAAGTTTTTTTCATTATTTTCATTATTTTTCATACAGCCTCCCATTTTTGCTTTATAATATATTATAACATCAATTTTTTATACGGAGTGATTATGTTTAAAATATGTGTCATCGGCTGCGGTAGTATGTCTAACAGTGTCCATGGACCGTCTTTTGCCAGATATGCTAATGAAAACACTGAAACTGAGCTGTCAGGATGCTGTGATGTCAATGAAGATGCAGCCAGGAATTATGCCGAGAAATATGGTTTTAAAAGGTACTATACTGATATGGATATCATGCTTGAAAACGAAAATCCTGATGCTGTCAGTGTCATAGTTCCTGTTCATCTGACAAGAGAAATCTCCATCAGAGTGATGACACTTGGCTATGCTGTCATACTTGAAAAACCACCGGGATTGAATGAAAGAGAATGCCTTGATATGATAGAAGCAGCTGATAAGCACCACTCAAAAACGATGGTTGCTTTTAACAGAAGGTACTCCCCTCTTATCACCATGTTTAAAGAAAAACTGGCTCAATGTCCTTATCCTCTCGACTATATAAAATGTGACTTTTATCGGAATCAGAGAAAAGACAAGGATTTTTCAACCACTTGTATTCATGGGATTGATGCAGTCAGGAATATAATCGGAAGTGATTATAAGCATATTGATTTTTCTTATCAGCCTTTGTTGAACGCACCCGTCGGTAATATATACCTGAAATGTCAGTTTGAAAATGGTGTGGTTGCCCATCTGAATTTCATACCATGTGTTGGAAAATCACAAGAAGAATATCTGGTGAATGCTTATGATAATACTTTTATTCTGAAACATGCGGTTGGAAATGATCTTGAAACATCTGGAAGAATCACCCACTATGACAATGCCGTCAAACTTTTTGATAAAACAGGTATTCAGTTGGGAATTCCTAATGAAAACTTCATCTGTGCAGGGTTCTATGATGAAAACAGACATTTCTTTGATTGCCTCAGGAATAATACAGATATTCATGGGGATATCAAAGATGGGTTGCAGTCTGTGATTATTGCTGATTGTATCAGAAACAAAGTCACAAGTTATTCATTTTAACCAGCTTTTCATTATCATGAATATACTCATTACAAAAAAGCTTGAATCCGTCATATTGATGTCTCATATTTAATGCTGTATCAAATACATTGATTCCTTTGCTTGTTTCCACCAGAAGCAGGTTCTTGTATTTAACTATTTTCAATGCAGCTCCGCCTAAATCAATCATATTCTTTTTCTGTCCCTCTATTGAATATGAAAGCAGATAACCTTTCGAAGTGACTGCATATATAGTATCTTCATCAATAAGAACTCCATTGACTTTACCGCCCAGTTTCTTTTTGAATATGATATCAAACTGACTGTTCTTCCTTAGAAGAATCAGGTTGTCACCATATTTCAATCCGCACAGCATATGGTCATCATCGACTGAGATGTCAATGATATTATTAAGCCATCCACCGATTCTTGGATATGGATTATCTTTTCCATTGAATTTGAAATTATAGACACAGCCTGCATTCATACTCTCACTGCCTATTGTGATGATTTCATTTTCTCCATCATTTTCTATGTCAAAACAGAAAATTTTATCAGGAATGGTCGCGTAGATATATGAGCTGAAAATGAGGTCTCCGTTATCATCGATTAACTTGATCTGGTTATCCCCAGTTCCCACAGCAAGATAATTCTTACCTTTTTCAGTTACCTGTGCCAGTGAAGTCACCTCAAAATGGTAGGTTTCCCATGTGGCAAAAATCGAGGGGATTCGATCAAGTCTTTTTTCCCTGACCACATAACCATGAAGATCATAAAATACAATTAATCCTTCTTTTGTTCCGGCAATCAGATGATCATTGAAAACACATATTTTTGTCACCTGTTCCATCAAGGTTACTTCATTTATTTTATTATTCTCATGATAAAACTGAAGTGAGTTGTCATCTGTCAGTAAAATAGTGAACTCATTGATAATGATACCATCTTTAATTGATATGTTTTCAATCTGAGAGTTTAAACTGCTGTAATCACTTAAGTCAGACTGTATTTCTGTTTCATATGAATTCAAGTGGTTCTGACCTTCAATCACATTAAATTCATTTATTATTCCACTGCAGATTACTGATAGAACATCTGCTTTGATGTCGACATCAAACGGTTTATCAATCATGAAAAGATGCGTCATCACCTTTTTCTCATTTTTCCTGTAATGCCCGGAAATTCTTGTTTCAAGACGTGTCACACATAAAGATTCTTCATGATATTTATATTTCCAGGCTCTGATACCTGTTTCAGAAGAAAATGTTCCATGGTTATATATCGTGGATTCATTATCAGAGCCTCCACACATGAAAAGCATTTCACCTGTTTTTATAATTTCAGCAGTTTTGTCAAGGTTGTCCAGATCGCTTATGACCATCTTATGCTCACACTGATTGATGTCCTTCCGTTTGATTGAAAAAACATTGTTTTCTAATTCTCCTGTTGAAGGTGTTTTCACATGAAAGCAGATGGCATAGTCATTCTCTTCTTTTGGAGTGACATGATCTCTGATGATTAATCCCGCCTGATTGATTAAAATATATTCTCTTTGCCATAGACAACCGTTATAGTCATCAATTTCAATGGCAATATAGGTTCCATACTCATATGTCTCAGCTTTGAGCAGTTTTGCAAAAGGAGCAGGTTCGTCAAAGCTGCCATCTCTGGTAATGGTAATCATATTACAGTGTTCAGTTTCAGGCCATCGATAACAGTTCTCTTCCACAAGCCAGGTGACACCATTCATAGTAAAATCAAGTAATCCGCCACCATCATGGTAGGCATGTGAATATGGTGAACTTAAACCGTCAATCAGCAAGTGAACCTCCTTATCCCTCACTGAAATCTTATCAAAGCAGTCATCAATCGGATAAGTCGGTTTTCTGTCAAGTATCGTCGAAGCCTCTTCTTCGCTGTTTTCAATAGAATAAAAAATTTCTTCATCAGGTCTGATGATAGAAAGCTTAGTTCCTTTCTCATTTTCAGTTGCATTGTCAAGGCCAATATCATAAGTATGATGACTTAAGACAGATAGCTTGTATCTTATATCATCCGGCAGTTTTTTCAAGATTGAAATCAGTTCTCTGTCTTTATACCAGTATGCGAATAATCTTAAAAGCACAGTGGCGGTTGGATTATATGTAGTACCATCTCCATAGGATGGCATAAAGCCATCATTACCTATGACTGCTTTCAGCCAGGTCAATGAAGAATGTCCGCTGTGATTCAAGAATCGATGGTTATCTTCAAAAAGAGAATAAATTGAAACCAGTACTAATGTGACTTCAACTGAATAAGCTGAATCGTCACATAACGGCTTCCATCCACCTCTGTTAAATGATGAAAAACACTTTTCAGCATAGTCATCCCATTCTTTGAAACGTGGATTGGATTCGCATCTTTTAGTAAACAGTTCACTTAATATTTTCAAGGCAAGTGCACAGAAAAGAGAATGATTATGGCACACTGTCTTTCCAGTCACATGATGATTATTCAAATAGCCTGTCCCCTCTTCACTGTTCGCCCATTGATAGAGAACATCAAATATTTCTTCTCTTAACTCTTCATCAAAATAGCCATTATGTTCAAGTACCCATATGGTCACTACATGCGAAACCATATGAAGATGCATATTCGTTCCTAAGGTGCATATTTTATGGGCTCTGCTTATGAAAGAAGCAAGTCCCTGATCATAGTTTTTAAATGATTCTTTGCTGTTATTAAGAAATGCAAGTAATCCCTGAAGCCACCAGTATGATGTATGAATACTGAAAATCAGTTCCTCTTCAGGAATTCCAGACTTAATAATCTGGTCAGTGTAGTATCTGTCTATTGGCAAGACAGTAGAATCAGTAAATGATACCTGATGAATGATATGGTTTTCATCAGCAAATGATGGAAAAGCCTTCACTGCATTTTTCAATCCTTCTTCCTCAGAATAACCGATATAAATCACATTGTTCCCATGCCCGAACGGATTGACAATGAGTCTTATCTCATATGCATTTCCTCCGGGATAACGCTTATCTGAAAAAATGATCATTTTATGATAAAAATATTCACAGAGTTTGTTATCTGTAAGATTGCCTATAAGTAAAATATTCGAATTCTGTTTCTTGATCTGATTCAGCTCAAGATTATCAGCTACCTTGTATTCACTGATCATTGGAGTGATGGTATCCAGATATTTCTTTCCGATCTGGCTTGTGACAATCAAAAGCGGTTTTGACAAATCAATTTCCCGATTTAATGATTTTAGTTTGATATCCATAATCCCTCATTTTGCTATTTACTGCATACTATTGATTTCATATTTAAGTATTATAGCATACTTTTAATATTCCAGACGTTAATGTTACATTTGTCTGTTTTATTATTATAAATTTCTATACGAATAAAATCCAGCTGATATAATTGAAATATAGGGGGTAGATAATATGAATATGACATCGAAAAGAAGGCATTTATCTGTATTAAACGGAGAAATTCCAGATCGCATACCGATAGCACCAAGAATATGGGCTTATCTTCTGGAACAGAAAATGACCCATATTGAATATAAAAAAGTTCATGATTATGATCCGATTGTAATCACCGGAAGTGGTTTTCCTTTTAATTTTGATGAAAGTTATGAATATATGCAGCAGTTTCCCAACAGCATTTACCATTCAAATGTGAAGAAAACAGATATTGTTTCATATAAAGAACGTGATTTGAAGAAATATGTGACATCACATTTTGATACTCCTGCTGGCAGATTAACACAAGTTAAAGCATATCCTGTCATTGGAGATAAATCGTATGGTATCCGGCCTAATCCTCATTTAGTAGAACCCATGATCAAAGATAAAAGCGATCTTGAAAAAATCAGTTATCTGATGCTGGATGAGAAAGATTTCCCGGCACCTGTATTCAAGAGACTTGAGGCAGAAGTCGGAGAAGAAGGAATTGTTCATGTGACTGTCACAAGTGGAGTGGATGAAATGATGGTCAATCTTGTCGGTCTTCAAAACCAGCTCATGCTTTATTATGATGATAATGCCTTTCTGCATGAGATCGTGAAGACTTTTCATACCTATTATAAAAAGCTGTTAAAGCACACACTTGAAAACGGAGCAGCTATCATCTTTGAATCGTGGTTCAATGCCAGTTTATCTACCGGATGGTCTCCTGATATGTACAGAGAGCTATTCCTTGATAAAATAAAAGAGGATATCGGGATAACTCATCAATATGATGCCTTTTTCCATTTTTATGATGACGGGAAAATCATGCCGCTTCTCAATGACTTTGCCAATTCAGGTATGGATATGATGACGACGATGACCCCACCTCCTTCTGGTGATGTTGATGCTGTGACAGCAAAAAAAATACTTCATGGGAAAGTGGTAATGAGCGGGTATGTCGATACCATTAAAATCAGGTATGGAACTCCATCAGAAATTGAGGAGCAGACTAAATATGCCTGTGAAATCCTAGGTAAAGATGGTGGATTTATTCTTGGAACCAGCGATTCCATCAGAGATGGAAGTCCAAAAGAAAATGTAGATGCCTATTTCAGGGCAGCTATTAAATATGGGAAATATTAAAATACAGGAGTGCGATTTTGAACAGAGAATATAACAGTATTGATTTTTCTTCAGTGAAGGAAAACGAAACCGCAGCGCGGTTATATATGATTCTTCAAAAGTGGATACCATTTGTGGATAAGCAATTCAATGTGTGGGGAAAACGGCCGAATTGTGGCCATTTTTTCGGTGGCAGTTATTTTTACAGCGGTGAAACTGCTTTTTCAATGTTTGTCTATTCCATACTGGCCACATTCGGAGACTTTAATCAGGAAATCACCGGTGTAAGCCGTGACGAGATGAAATTAAAAGCAGTTAAGGCATTGCGTTATCTCTGCTTCACACATGATGTGGGACCCGAAGACTGTGTTCGTGAGAAAAGCGATAACGTTTATGCTAACGGGACTAAGTGGGGCGGAAAGAACGATGAGTTCTTCAGAGCCAGTGCCATGGGAAGAACATGTACGCTTATGTCAATTTGTGCATTGATGCTCTTTGACAGTCTGGATCAGGAAACCTTGTCCTATGTTGAAAAGATTGTTGAAACCTATGCCGATCGATGGAGTAACGAAATACCAAGAGCCGGTACCTATTTTGATACTCAAAGTGAAGAAAATGCATGGACTGCCATCGGTATCTCTTCAGGGCTGATATTATTCAAAACGCATCCCAGAAGAGAAAAGTGGCTTGATGGTTTTAATAAATGGTGTATTAATTCAGTTTCCACCTATAAAGATCGAATGAATACAGGTTCTTATCAGGGAAAGTCTCTGAGAAATTACTGGATGAAAGGTGTAACTTTCCATCCTGATTTCACTAATGAAAACCACTCTTTTGTCCATCCGAGCTATGTAGCCGCCGGAACAGTATTACGTGGTGAATCTGCAGTTTTTCTGAAGATGATCAGTGATCAGATTCCAGATTGTGTTTACTGGAACAACCAGAATGTCTACCATAAAGCTGTGAAAACCTGGTTTGGTGAAGATGGTTTGATGGTTCCGATTCAAGGGCAGGACTGGTGGTACACCCAGTACCATGGCAGACAGTTTTATCATGGCCTCATGAGTGTTTTCCATAATGAGGAATACTCGACACACTTTGAAAATATTTGCATCGGATATATTGAAAAAATGCAGGACAGTCATAAAAACGGTTGCTTACTGGAAGACAAGCATGACCAGAAAGTAGATGAATATGGTCACTACAGTCTGAAACATATGGAACATGGTTGTGTACTTGGAATTGCTTATTCATTTCTGCTTCACACTTTTTTCGGTGAAAATAAAACTGAGCTGTCAAGTGAACAGATTTTTACTGAATTAAAAGGTGTATACGAATTCCCCTTCGGATGTATCGTTGTTAATCGTACTAAGGATATTTTCACAAGTTTCAGCTGGAGAAACAAAGTAATGGCTGTTACTTTACCTAAAGAAGGCATGTGGACAATTACTCCTGTTGTCGGAAGCATGACTGGTGAAATTGTTTTTGAGTCATGCGACATACCGCAGTCAATATCCAACCAAAGCGAAATCAGAGACTGCGAAAAAAGAGATATCAATATTCTAAAAGAAGGATTCGGTGCCACATGTCAGATCATCAGAGGAGATCGGCAAATTATTCAATATGTCTCTTTCACATCACTTCCAAATGGAATCACTGTATACAGTGAATTGTTTGATGTGGAAAAAGACTGCAGCACCACCATCTTCCATACTGGTCTGATTGGAGTCAGAAATGAAAACATCAAGCTTTTAAAAGAGCAGGCAAAAGGGTACAGGAAGCTTTACACCAGCGAAAAAACTTACCATTTTAACGGGTACTTCGGTGGTGAAAAAGATGATATTGAATATATTGAGCATAATGGTTATGTGAATGTAGATGATAGAATCGGTTATCTGCTGTTTGGCGGAAACAATGTCAAATATATTAATAAACACTGCTATAAGTCATGGCGAGGTGTTGAGGATATACTGGTTCTTAATAACAATGAACAGGTAATCTTCAAAAAAGGAGACAGAATCAACAGTTTTTCAATGATAGCGCTTCCTAATATGGATCATGAGAAAACAGCGGCATTAAATAAGGAGACGATTAAGTATACATGCAACAACATAAATGTTCAGCTTTTTGAGTTAAATGATTATCTTGTTTATTCGAATTTCAATAACGACCAGTATCTATTGAAAGCAAGCAGTCAAACCAAAAATATTGTTAATCTGTATGAAGGTGAAACCTTCATTGAAAACAATGCATTAACCAGAGTACTTACCTTGCCCTCTTTTAAATCATCTTATCTGAAATCTTCCTGTCAAATATGTTTTGAGAATGATATCAGAGATTTGCATATTCTCATCATGAATGGCAGAATAACGATTTTAAATAGACATGACCTGCCTGTCAGAGTTACAATAAACAAGTGCATCATGTCTGTCAAAGGATATGAGACAGTGACATTATCTTTGGAGGAATTAAATGGGTAACTTATATTTAGAAGAAATCAAAAAACTTTATGAAGATCAATTATTGACTGCCATTGTCCCTTTTTGGATTAAGAATTCTCTTGATAAAGAATATGGCGGTTATATGACGTGGGTTGATTTTGACGGAAGTCTTTTAAGTACAGATAAAGCCGTCTGGATGCAAGGCAGAGGCCTGTTCATTTATTCACGACTATACAATGAATTTAAGAAAAATGAAGATTGGCTTTCAATGGCTGAAAGCGGATATAAATTTCTTAAAAACTATTGTATTGATACTGATCAAAGATTATTTTTCAGAATGACAAGAGATGGAAAACCAATTATAAAAAGAAGATATGTGTTTTCAGATGTTTTTGCTGCTGCAGGATTCATGGAGTACTATCGTGCCACTGGTGTTAAAGAAGCGTATCATCTGTCTCTACAGTGTTTTAAAACTGTCTATGATGTGTTTTACGGTAATCTATCACTTTCACCTAAGACCATAGGAAATACATGGAATTTCAAGAACCACTCGCTTGTCATGATTATGATTGATTTATGTAAAACAATGAGACTGGCAGATACCAGTTACGATTATGATAAGATAATCAGTGATTCCATTTTTCAGATAAAAAATCACTTTTATAACCAGGAGAAAAAATGTCTGTTAGAGAATGTGGGGTTGCATGGCGAATATGAAAAAGATATTCCTGAAGGGAGACTTCTGAATCCGGGTCATGCGATTGAAACCGCCTGGTTTATCTTAGATGAAGCATTACAAAAAAATTCAGAGAAGGATATCTCTTTCGCTCTAGAATTGTTTGACAATTCACTAGCACTTGGCTGGGATAAAAAATATGGTGGCATCTTTGCTTTTCTTGACAGCGAGAATAAACCTCCCCTTAATCTGGAGTGGGATATGAAACTCTGGTGGCCTCATAATGAAGCATTAATTGCCTCATTGCTTGCTTATCAAGCGACGAAAGATGATAAATATCTGAAAATTCATAAACAGCTGAACGATTATTGTATGAAATACTTTCTGGATTTAGAAAATGGAGAGTGGTATGGTTATCTGCACAGAGATAACACCCCATCAACTTCAGTAAAGGGGTGTATCTGGAAGGGCCCATTTCATGTCCCGAGGTTTTATATGTACAGTCTCAAAATCATAGAGAATCTGCTTAAATAATCTTCTCTATTACTTTACCTATTTTTTCAGGTATGACAAGTGAATTATATCTGTCAACTATTTCTCCATTTCGGTCAACCAGGAATTTCTCGAAATTCCATTTGATATCCCTTTGCTTG
>JAFGUQ010000275.1 GCA_016938455.1 Clostridia bacterium | reverse complement strand
GGCAGCACTCTGCAGCAATTGGCACTTCCTACGGAAAAAGGGGTTAATATCATCGCGATAAAATATACATCGCTGAATGTGAGTGAGGAAGGGGACAACATTCTGGAAAGAAGAATCAACGACATGCCCGGAGCAAACGATATCGTTCATGAAGGTGATGTTCTGGTTCTGATCGGCCCGAAATCCAGAATCAATGATCTGATCAATGAAACAGCTCAAAAAGGATAAATAATTATGAAATCATCATTTACCAGTAAAATCCGTGTCATAATCATTCTTCTTTTTCTGATCTCACTGGTCCAGGGATTGATTATCCTGCTACGGGTAGCAAATTTTAATGATTTGAATTCTCTCAGAATGGATATCCAGAATACTATTTATATTTCAGTTTTTTTCCAGTTTTTACTCTCCATCATTCTGATTTTCTACCTACCAGTATTTCTTCATAATGCTTTTTCCGAGATCCATAACATTCTCAAAGATATATCTCAGGGAATATATACGATAGAACTGGATACAGGCAGTCTGGAGAAAAGCCTTGATAAAGAGTTTTTCGCAGTTGTTCTGGAAATTCAACGGATGCTTAAATCAGTTGTAACCTTTGATAATCTGAAAAAGGAAAAAATTGTCGAACATCACAGCCGTATCCTTTCAATTCTGAACATGACTGAAAACGGTTTTATAGTTCTGGACATGAATGGCAATATCGTTTATATAAATGACAAGGTGACAGAAAACTTCAGCGCTATCAGTGAAAAAACCAATTTACTTGATAAGAACTTTCCGCCTGAAATTGAGAACAATATTAAAAAATATGCGGTCAGCATACTTAAAAATAAAAGCAAACAGGAATATCAGCAGTTCTTTATCCCAAGTCTGAAGCGTCATATCGGTATAAACAGTGGCATCGTCAGGGGCGCCGACGGAGAAATGAAGGGAGTGGTTCTGTCTCTTTCCAACCTGGACAGGAAAAAGAGTGAGCGACCCAAAGATAAAGAAGCGGAAAACACAACATAAAATGGAATTGATCTATCAGCAAGATTTTGGACAGCGACTTGATAAATATCTTACCGGTTTGAACATAAAAGAGTTGTATTCTCGCTCTTTGATAGATAATCTGATCGAACAGGGTAAGATCATGGTTAACGGTGATCTTGTTAAAAAAAGTCATCAGCTGAAAAGAACTGACAGAATTACAATTGAAATTCCTCCTCGAGAGAAAACATCTGCAACGGCTCAGGCGATTGATCTGAAAATAGTTTACCAGGATGAATGGATAGT
>JAFGUQ010000274.1 GCA_016938455.1 Clostridia bacterium | reverse complement strand
CTCACGATGATCTTGAAGATCCAATGAGTCAGATCCAGAAACTTCAGAAGTTTGAAAGACCAGTTGCGCTTTCAAAAGATGTGCTTATGGTAAAAGCTAAAGAAAAAGAATGGATACTTTTCCTTCAGGCTGGTGCTATGACAGTACTTCCTGAACATATAATCGGAAGGATGACTGCTAAAGAATATATGAAAGAATTTGAAACAAAATTTATGCTTGGATGTGGTCCTTATACTGTTGAAAAAGCAGCTACAAATCAGGAGATAGTGTTAAAAAAAGTTGATAACTGGTGGGCTAAAGATAAGCCATATAACAAGTATCAGTACAATTTTGACAGAATTAAATATACATTTTATTCAGAGCAGAGTCTGCTTCTTGAAAAATTCAAAAAAGGTGAACTTGATCTGTATCTTGTGGGTGTTGCAAGAAGATGGCATCAGGAACTTACAGCAGACAATGAAGAAAAGATCAAACTTAATCATATTGTAAGACAGAGAGTTTATAACAAAGCTCCCCAGGGACTTGTAGGATTTTTCTTTAATATCAGAGAATATCCTTTTGATGATAAGAATACAAGAAAAGCTCTTATGCATCTGTTTAACAGAGAAAAGATGATGGAAACACTTTTCTTTAATGAATATACATATTCAAAATCTTATTTTCCTAATCCTCCAAATGAAAATCCTGACAATGAGATGATAGAATATAACCCTGAAAAAGCAATTCAACTTCTTGAAGAAGCTGGATGGTATCAGGATAGTATTAATAGTGACGGTTATATGGAAGACCTTGACGGTAATGTGTTTGAATTTGATCTTCCGGCAACTGGAGAAGATACAAGGATTGAGACTGTATTACAGGAAGAACTAAAAGCTGTCGGTATAAAGATGAATGTCAAGAAGACAACATGGGCTACTCTTGTCAAGGATCTTAATGAAAGGAATTTCAGGATTACTCAGCTTGGATTTACAGGTTCACTATTTCCTTATCCAGAGATGATGTATCATT
>JAFGUQ010000273.1 GCA_016938455.1 Clostridia bacterium | reverse complement strand
TAACAGCTTATCAGGCTGGTGATTCTGATAATAGTCAGTTGTCTCACTAAAATAGGATTTCATTTTGTAGCCTCCACATATAATTTATATAAGAATATATAGCAAAGAAAGTTTAATGTCAATCATCAAAGAGTAATAAGAAAAGATTGTCCTTGACATATCAGTATGGCAGGTTTATGATTTCATTAAAGAACACATGTTATTTTTTGGAGAATATTCATGCAGATAAAAAAAGAAACAATGAAAGAGAACATACTTCTGGCAGCTGAATCTGAATTCCTGGAAAAAGGATTCCAGAAAGCCTCTATCCGAAATATCGTCAGCAAGTCAAATACAACCATTGGTAACTTCTACAATTATTTCGAAAACAAGGAAGCTGTTTTTAAAGAGTTAATCATGGATGTCTATGTTTCTTTTAAATATCTGCTTGAAAATCATGATACAATTGAAAGAGTCAATTACCTCTGGGAAATCAGTGATGTCCATATCTGGAGAAAAGAACTGCTTGTTTATATTAAAAATATGATGCCTAATCTCAACAATCGCTTCCTGCTGCTGGTGGACTGCAGTGATGGGACACCCTATGCTCATGTGAAGACAGACCTGATCAGTCTTTTAAGTTCTCATTTCATGGAGCATGTCAATGAATTCTCACCGGATTATCCCTTTGATGAAATGGCTTCAATACTTTCTCATCAGTTTTTCATGTCAATGATACAAATACTTAAAACAACAAAAGAAGATAATCGGCGAAGTGAATTAATGATTGAACAGTTTCTGTTCTTTGCCATCGGCACAATGGGTTTATTAAAAGGAGAAGCAAATGATTAGTATCAGAAATCTTGATTTCATTTATCAGAAATCTAAGAAGCATGCGATTAGAAATATCAGTTTTGATATTGAAAAAGGTGAAATATTCGGTTTTCTTGGTCCAAGCGGTGCTGGCAAAACCACTACTCAACGGTTAATCATCGGTCTCATCAGAGGATATCAGGGTGACATCATGATTTCAGGAAAAGAAAGAAGACAATGGAAGAAAGATTTTTTCGAGAATATCGGAGTAGCATTTGATTTCCCCAATCTGTATCTTAAACTGACTGCAAAGGAAAATCTGGAACTGATCGGCTCATATTATAAGAATGAGAAAACTGATATTGATAAACTGCTTGATGAAGTGGGTCTGTTAAAAGATAAAAATGTAAAAATCGAAGATTATTCAAAGGGAATGAAAATGAGATTGAATTTCGTACGGTCTATTATGCACAATCCTGACATTCTCTTTTTTGACGAACCGACTTCAGGATTAGACCCTGTTAATGCTAAAATCATTAAAGACAAGATTGTAAAGTTAAAAGAACAGAATAAAACAGTTTTCCTCACTACTCATAATATGACTGTCGCTGAACAGCTCTGTGACAGAGTAGCTTTTATCAATGAAGGTGAAATTTCAGCTATTGACACCCCCAAAAATCTTATGATTGAAAACGGCAGAGCATTTATTGACATGACCTATCTGGTTGATGGAATCATGCAAAACGCTGTCTTCCCTCTTTCCGGTATTGAGAGCAATGAGAAATTTTATGACATCATGAAAAAACATCAGATTATGACCATGCATACTCAGGAGGCCACTTTAGAAGATGTGTTCATCAAATATACAGGGAGAAATCTGATATGAAAGAGAAAGACCATGTTTTCAGAAGATGGCTGACATGTCTGAAAGCAGACCTGCAGTTTCAGTTTAAACAGGGATTTTATTTTGTTTATCTGATTCTTCTTCTTGTTTATCTTGTTTTGTTAGAGCAGTTCTCACCAGAGATTGTCAAGCTTATCCTTCCCATACTGATCTATATAGATCCATCTATATTGGGAATGTTTTTTATCGGAGGCATCATACTGCTGGAAAAACAGCAGGGTATTTTGTCACTGCTTCATATCAGTCCGCTGAAAGTGCATGAGTATCTGGTTTCCAAACTGATTTCACTTTCATTCATTTCGCTTCTGGTTGGTGTTGTTCTATCATTATTCAGCTACCAGATGAAGACAAACTTCATCGTTCTTGTCACTGGTATTATCGTATCTGCTGTATTTTACACATTGATTGGTATGATTATCTCTACACATTCAAAAAGCATAAACGGGTATTTCATCAATGTCATCCCCTGGATGTTGCTGATAGTCATTCCAAATTTCCTGTTACTGCTTCCCAACCAGGTTTTCTGGTTTAACCTGATTCCCCCATTAGCTGGATTAAAACTGGTTTTTGCAGCTTATTATCCTGCGTCAGGATTTGAAATCTTGTTTAACATGGCTTATCTGATAATCATAGATATGATACTTTTTGTTAAAGCTAAAAAAATTGTTGAATCAAAAATGATTTTTGATGAATAGGAGAAAAAATGATTAAGCTTATCCATTTTAAAAGTGATCTCAAACATATCTTCAGAGAGAAAATAATCCTGCTGCTTTTTCTGATTCCGCTTATGATTCCCGTGTTATTTCGTTTGATGACAGAATTGCTTGTTCCTTTTCTTAACCGATACATCACATTTTCAATTCTCCCCTATCAAAGCTATATTCTCTCAGCAACCCTTTTAATGACACCGTTCTCTTTAGGAGTAGTGATGGGTTTTGTCATGCTTGATGACAAAGACGGTAAGATTTCTGAGTTGATGTCAATAACACCAAATGGAAGGCTTGGATATATTGTCAACAGAATGATGATGATTGCTGTTTTCACTTTTATTTATACATGCTTCTCCTATTATGTTCTGCATATTTATCTGATCTCATTACTTACTTTACTATATATTTCTTTTCTTCTCTGTTTTTACGGAAGTACATTAGGTTTGATTCTCTTTACCATTGCTAGTGATAAAGTCAAAGGGCTCACCTATGCCAAAGGGCTGAATATATTATTGCTTTTCGCTTTTGCTGACCTTTTACACAGTCGGTGGCTGACATACCTTGCTTATCTGTTTCCACCCTATTGGATAACAAAAATCATAGAACAACCCACTAATTTCATTTATGTCATTAGTGGGTTGATAACCATACTGTGCTGGTTTCTGTTTTTCGCCGGAATCACTGATAAAAAAGTGGCATTCTAACTGTTCTTATGTCTTTTTATCTTCTTGGTGGTTGTCTTTTCGAACTCATCCTCTCTGATGATGATTTTCTTTATTTTCTTGAAAGACGGAAGCTTCTTATTAATGATTTTTATTTCATCTTCAATGAATTTCTTGATTTCCTCACCTGATGGAAGCTTACCGAAAACTTCCTTGATTTTTTCAATATTAGGGACAATATGGGCTTGAATGAAGGTTTCCTTTGTGATATCTTCTTCAGAGCCTGTGACCATTGATTCAAAAATAAACTGGTTTTCATTTAGCACTGATTCGAGTTCTTCAGGAAAGACATTTTTCCCTGTTTTGGTGATAATCAGATTTTTCTTTCTTCCTGTCATGAAATAGAACCCGTCTTTGTCAACACGTGCCAGATCACCTGAGTGGAACCATCCATCAGTCATGACTTCATTTGTTGCTTTCTCATTGTTGAAATAACCAAGCATGACATTGTCACCTTTGATCATTATTTCGCCAATTCCTCTTTCATCTACTTGATCCAGCTTGATTTCAACCCCTGGAAACGGAAGTCCTAAAGCACCGTGTTTGTAATTATATTGCTGATTTCCAATTGAGATAGGTGAAGTTTCTGTCAGACCATAGCCCTGAAGAACTTTAATACCCATTTTTGTGAAGTCTCTTGATACTTTTTCGCTTATCGCAGAAGCTCCACTGATAAATGTCTTTAATTTTCCCCCTAAACTGTCATGAACAGAATGAAAAAGTTTTTTTCTCATTTTAAAGCTTAAAACCGGAGCAATGAACAGCAGTACTTTAAAAGCAATTTTAGTCACGGGTTTTGAATTGGCTGTTTTGAATATCTTAGTATGCAGCCCTTCCAGAATCAAAGGCACTACAGACATGATTGTCGGCTTAACTTCAACAATATTATCGGCAAACTGTCTTAACCCTTCACAGAATCCAACTGTTCCTCCGCAATACATCATGGATAAAAATCCACATGTGCTTTCAAAAGTATGGTGGATGGGCAGTACTGAAAATGAAGTGTCTTCTTTTGACAATGATATGATTCTTGCGATCCCATACATCTGAGCAGCAAGGTTCTTGTGACAAAGCATAACCCCTTTCGCTGTCCCTGTGGTTCCTGATGTAAACAGCAAGACCTTTAACACATCTGGCTCAATGACTACATCAAGATAAGCGGTATTTCCTTTTTTCATCAGTTCTTCACCCAATTCAATGACTTCATTGAATGGAATGTCCTTGTCTTCATCGGTACAGATAAATTTTTCAATCAAGGTGTTTTTCTTTTTAAGCTCATCAATTTTTTTCTGATATTTCCCCTGATAAAAGAGAACTTTCACTTTTGATTCATTGACTATATAGTCAATTTCATCCACATTTAATTCTTTGTCGATGGGAACTATGACCCCGGCTCCGTTTAAGACGGCCATATAGGTTACACACCATTCATATGTGTTCTGCCCTATGACTCCGATAAACTGGTCTTTGTATCCCATATCAATCAAGGCAGTTCCTAAAGCATCAACATGCTTGCAGAATGTGTCGTAAGTGATTTCCTCATATTTTTCAGTTCCTTTTACCAGAAAAGCCACTTCATCTTTATAGAGAGTCTTGTTTTCAGTCATCATGGTCTTGAAGTCGACGACTTCCCTATAACTCTTTTCATTATTTTTTTTCAATTTTTATCATATCCTTTCCAATCCATTTTCTTAACACTTCTGGAATGGTAATACTGCCATCTTCGTTCTGGAACTGCTCCACAATGGCAGGAAGGATTCGGCTGGTAGCTAATCCTGAGGCATTAAGTGTGTGTAAATATTCATTTTTACCACTTTGTTCTCTTTTAAATCTAATATTACCACGTCTTGCCTGGTAATCTTTAGCATTTGAAGCAGAACTTACTTCTTTATATATACCCATACTTGGAATCCATACCTCAATATCCAATGTTTTTGCCATAGAATGTGAACAATCTCCTGCTGCAAGCTTTGATAATCTGAAATGAAGTCCCAGTCCGTCCATCAGTCTGACTGCTTTATCAACCAGTTCATCCAGTGCAGCATCAGAGTTCTCAGGAGTAGTGTACTGGAACATTTCTATTTTATTGAACTGATGCCCTCTGATCATCCCGCGTTCTTCTGCTCTGTAACTTCCCGCTTCTTTACGATAACAAGGTGTATACGCAAAATATTTTTTAGGAAGCTCTTCTTCTTTCAGTATTTCATCGCGGTGGTAATTGACAAGAGCTGTTTCAGCGGTCGGAAGGATGAACTGGGTATATCCTTTGTTCTCTTCTTCTTTTAATTTAAAGACATCATCCTGGAATTTAGGAAACTGTCCGGCAGTATATCCGCATTCATAAGTCAGTATATGCGGTGGAAGCAAAAATTCATAACCATCTTTAAGATGCTCTTCCACAAAATAGTTTAAAAGTGCCCATTCAACAATCGCTCCGATCCCTGTGTATACCCAGAAGCCGTTTCCACCTATCTTGACACCTCTTTTATAGTCAATCAGATTCAATGTCTCACATAGTGTCACATGGTCTTTGGGTACGAATGAAAATTCAGGTTTCTTCCCATACACACTGACTACCTTATTCTCTTCCGGCCCCCCTTGTTGAACATCATCAGCAGGAATATTAGGAAGCACTTCTAAAAACTCCTGAATCTCCTTCTTAACATTATTTAACTCAATTTCTATTTCTTTTGTTTTATCTGCAATGACTTTCATTTCAGCAAGAAGTTCAGATACATCCTCCTGATTTTTTTTCTTCATGGGAATATCGGCTGATACCTTGTTCTTCTGTGCTTTCAAATTTTCAGATTCGAAAGTCAGCGCTTTTCTTTTATCATCAAGCATGATGACATGGGAAAAATCAGCTGTGAAATTTCTTTTTGCTAATCCTCTGATCACTTCATCAGTATTTTCTCTGATCCTGTTAATGTCTAACATAGACTATTCCTCCTTTTTCTGTACAAAAAAACCGCCCTCATGGGACGGTAACTGCCGTGGTGCCACCCAATTTAACCATTCTCACAAAATATGATCATAATTATCTCTGGTTCATGATATCCGTCTGTACGGTCTATCTTTCAATAGAATTCTCAGAAAGCGGATTCATCATTTTCCTACCGGTAATTCCCACCAGCCATTACCTCTCTAAAGATACGAAAAAGATTACTTTTTTTCCTCATCGAACGTGTAGTAACAGTATATATCAATAGAACTTATGCGTCAATAACTATCTGATTTGAATCATGCATGCCAATTAAACAAGGTTGTCAAACAACAATCTCACTTTACACCCGAACATCGATTTCTTGAATGCTATAGGTTTTACCGTTTTCTGAAAGAACGACACCACTGTCTCTAAGTTTACCAATTTGATTAACAGAAGAATAGAGGTCAAGACTTGTAGCCACATGACCAAGATAAATTGCACCTACATTCCTATCGATGAGACCTAGAAGGACATCCTGGCCGTTTTCATCTTTAGACCACAATTTGAGTTGATTAAATATTTCATCGTTTTCGTCTATCCAACCATTTTGATCGGTATCAAATTGTTTAAGTTCTTCAAATCCATTATTGGTTTGGGGACCGAACAACTCTAAACCATTATCAATCTTGCCATTGCTGTTTTTATCGATACTCAGATAAGCCGAGTCAGAAGAAAAATTGTAAAGGGTATCATTTGAACCGTCGGCAAGTAAATCAAATTCAAACGTGCTATCTCCAAACACAGGAACCGGGTTATCAAAATTAATCACCAAGGGATCTTTCAATGCATCACCTATGCGAATCTGTGTTTGTGAGGATTCGATTAAAGCCTGATCTACATGAAAAGTAGATTGAAAATTAATTTCTCTGCCATCTGATGTCTTAACAACACCTTGTGCTTTAAAATCTACTGTGGTTCTTACCGCTTTTTCTTCAGAACGATTGTAAATGAGTCCGAAACCTGATCCTCTACCACCACTAGGGTGAGTCTTATTTTGTTGAGGAATACGCTGGCCCTTCTCGTCATATCCTGCACTTTTTCGTAGGGATTTAGGCATAAGAAACTTAACAGGCTTCCCTGTCAGCATTTGAACAAATTCTTCAAGCAATTGAATTTTAAGTTTGTCTTTATCAGAAAGTTCAAATATATCATCGCCTTTGGCTTCTTGAGGTTTGAGAGCACCGGTTATAAGTGTATCGTCATCTTGAGGCGATTGGATTGTTAAGTCTTCATTTCTTTGTTCATTAAACCAAACCTTAAGGTCTTCTTTAACAGATTGATATGATTTTTGGTTACTGCTTCCTTGCAAGTTAAGATTATAGCTTTCAATCTTCATAGCAACACCTCCTTGTGTTGAATAGATTTACACTTAAAAGTGTAAACTGTCATACTCCTCCGATAATAGTATATCGACAGATTTGATTTTAGTATTAGGGAAAGTAGCCACTTAATTTCTTTTCCATTATTAAAATGTAAAGCATAATTTGTGTTCATTGTAAAATATTTATAACTCTGTTCACTCATTCTCTCATCATATATTGCATTTTTAAAATCAATCTTATATACTTTATACATAACGTTTTTGGGGAAAATGTGAATTGTATGGATAATGTTAATAACCAGTTTAACAAGTCTGAAAGCAGCATCATAAAGAAAATAAAATATTTCGTTCTTTATGCTTTGAATCCTGTCAAAGTATTAAGTGAAGAGAAAAAACATCCATGGTATTTGTACCTGATTTTACCTGCCATCGGCTGGATGCTTTTTTTCCTTCAGGTAGGTCTGTACAGGGGAAGTCAATTTACCTATTCTGCCTGGAAAGTCATTTTCATGACTGTAACCGGTCTGATTGTAGGATATATCAGTGTATTGCTAATCAGTTTTCTTTTGACCTATCTTCTGGCATTCTGGGGTGTTAAAGTAAAAGCAGATCAAGTCATTTCCTGTCTAGCCCTTTCACATACCTATATGACATTTTCAATGGTACTCGGTCTTTTATATAGTATCATGGGCAGTGTTTCACCTACTTCTTTCGGAATTGCAGGATTAATGAGTACTCTTCTTCCCATTTACGCCGGTATCAGAACTCTTGGAAAGAAAAATGTTTTTATCGCTCCGGTACTGGCAAGTGTAGTTGGTGTCCTGCTGCTGGCAGGATGGCAGCTGATATTGTATATAAACTTATAGGAAAGAATTATGCCGAAATTAAAATTAATGATCATGGGTTTAATATTCACACTGTTTGCAGTATTTACAGGTCTTCAGGTAGCAAGATCTGGAATACATGGCTTTTTTCTCGGATTTTTCATCACGCTGATATTCGGATTATCTGTTTTCCTTATTCAGACACTCAGTTTCATTGCTATTTCCAGAGGAGCCATAGCCAAGGGAGAATCATCTATTGAAGATTACCAGAGTCCGATTGATATTTGGCTTGTTTCAATCCCCTTCTGTCTTTTGATGATTGTCTCATTCATCTGGCTCAAATGGTATCTGGTTCAGGTATATTTCTGCACAACCCTTGCTTTAACAGGCATGCTGCTTGGTAACGGACTGGGAAGAGGTTCCAACAAATGGACATTTAAAAAGTCAGTTCCGTTTTTCTTCGGCGTCATAGCTTCTACCCTGTTTGCCTTACTGATGGAATGGATGGTGTAAAATGAAAAGAATTCTGTTTATATTCCTCACTGTTTTCTATCTGCTTTGTATCTCAAGCATGGCTTTTGCGGCTACTGCGGATGTTTATCGTTCTACCATGGATGTTCCCAGAAAATTTTCAGCTACCGGTTTGATTCACGAAGATGATCATCCGCCTTTTCACCGTCTGCAGAACATGATGGAATTTCAGTTTGTAGATGGAAAAGAGATTCACAAGGAATATTCCATCACCTATAAAGCTTCTGATACCGATTATGGTCCGTCTTCACATATCATCAACTTATATATGACTTATGACCGGAATGCGCTTGAAAATTATGAGCCTGATTTCATTACCGGAACCTACACCTATTATCATGATTTCGATGGAGTAATCAGAGAATACGAAGGAACAATCAGAGGAAATCTTGTTTACTATTCTACTCAGAGAGATGTGACAATTGATTTTAATAAGAATACCATTCATCTTGAACTTGTTACCAATGATGGTTCATGGAACTGGGATATCTATCTTGAAACCTCTGACGACTCTTGGTTAGGAGAAGGTTATATGGATTATGAAGAGTCTCCTCATCTTCCTTCATCTTCAACACAGGCCGA
Organism: Clostridia bacterium; assembly: GCA_016938455.1. Classification (GTDB taxonomy): domain Bacteria; phylum Bacillota; class Clostridia; order DUPQ01; family DUPQ01; genus JAFGUQ01. The sequence continues at coordinate 2,039 of JAFGUQ010000273.1, read as the reverse complement.
TGTGGCTGCCGGAGTCGGTATCTCCACCGTAGGAATTGTTCTTTTAAATACATTAACTAAAACTTCTGTATCAGGTGCTGTCTCATTTAATCTGTCAGCCTCGACAATGGCAGGAACTGCTCCAGTTCAGCCTGTTCCGACACAGGCATCTGCTTCAATTGCAGATGCAGGCGGTTTTTTTAGTTCTGTTAAAAAGTTCTTCGGAAACATACTGATGGATCTTCGAGATATGCTGACTGATGAAGGCCGCAGTTATGCCAGCGGAAAAGTTTCTGAGATCATTGAACAAACTGAAAAAGCGAAAGATTAACACTTATGTTATATCACAATAGCTCCATAATTATTTGAAACCGGTTTTCTGATGCCGGCAATCCCATTATAAATCCTGAGTGCATTCTCTACAGCTGTCTGATTTTCTGAATGCAAGATGACAGGTTGCTTGATAATATTCTGTGCATTTCTTATTGTTTCTCTTAATAAATCACAGTCACTGCCTGAGTATGCTATTTCTATCACTTCAACATCTTCATAAACTGCGTCATATACCTCATCCAGAATATCATCCATTGTCATGGAATCATTGATTTCAATTTTTCCGATTCGATAGGGTTCGTCTAAGACCACCTGCTTTGATAATGAAAACAGATATTGTCTGTCATCAATCTCTCCCTGATAAGTTTTCAGCGATATGTTATCTTTAATTATTTTAGTAAAATCCGGTGTTGTACCACAGCATCCTCCAACAAGGTGGGCATGATACTTTGTATACTCACAGACAATATCATTAAATTCATGGGCATTCTGATGATATTTAGTCATGCCATTTTCAAGTGTTGGTAATCCTGCATTCGGTTTTACGGAGATAAAAGTCCCTGTCTTAGCCATTTCACTGACAATTTCCTTCATGCTTTCTGGTCCGAAGGAGCAATTTGTTCCTATGATATCTGCATGAACTGCCAGCATGATTTTTGCACAGGCAAAAGGTGTTGTTCCCATCAGAGTTCTGAAGTTCTGCTCAAAAGCCATTGATGCAATCACAGGAACCGAAGCTGTTTCTTTCGAAGCAATGATGGCAGCGCGCATTTCAGATACATCAGTAAAAGTCTCAAAATTAATGATATCCGCTCCACCGTCAATAACAGCTTGAATCTGCTCTTTAAAAACTTCATAGGCATTTTCAAATGTCATTGTTCCGGATGGCTCCATCAGCACTCCTGTAGGGCCAATCGATGCAGCTACATAAACATTTTTCCCGGCTGCAGCCTCTTTTGCCAGCAAAGTTCCCTGATAATTGACTTCATAAGTAACATCCTGCAATCCATGCTTTTCAAGTTGAATACGGTTTCCTGTAAAAGTATTTGTCTGAATGACATCACATCCTGATTCAATATAATCAAGATATACTTTTTTCACTTTATCTCTGTGAGTCAGATTCCAGTTTTCTGGGCTCTCTCCCGGAGCAAGACCCATAAGCTGAAGCATATATCCTTTAGAGCCATCGTAAACCAGCGCTTTTTCTTTTATATCACTTAAAAAACCCATGAGATCAACTCCTTATTTCAAATTTAGATTATTATAACATTATCAGAAAAGAATGTAAAAAAAAACTGCTCTTCGCAGTTTTTTAAAAAGAAGGTATTTTTACGACTTGACCAACATATAAGTCGGCAGTTTCTAAATTATTGAATTTCTTGATTTCATATACTACTTTCCGAATATCCATTGTCCCGTCAGTTTTCTCAACTGCAATATCCCATAAAGTATCTCCATGATGAATTACTACCTGCTCAAATTCTATATCACCTTTTCCTTCAGGTCTTTTTGTCACTAGTAAGGTAGTACTTATAATTACTGACAGCACCAGAAATATAGCGATTAAAAATCTTTTCTTGTTTTTCAGTATGTATTTCTTTTTCATCATTTGTACCTCCGAACACTTGTTCTTTAACTACATATTACCAGAACGTGCGTTCGCTGTCAATACAAATTTCGAACATTTGTTTGACTTTTTTATTTTCTTATGATAAAGTAAAATTATC
>JAFGUQ010000272.1 GCA_016938455.1 Clostridia bacterium | reverse complement strand
GTAGATGAAAACTATACCTTTTTAACACAGGAGGAAATTCTTGACATCAGAAGATCAGCAGTTGATGATGAGATATTGACTGATGAAGTGGTTAAATTAGAAGATCAGCCTGTCATCTATTATTTATATGCACTGAAATACCCGAAGGAAGATGAAGTGGTGTATAACCCATATATTTCAGTTTATTCAGAAAACCTTGATTATCTTGAAAAGGTCATTAAAACAAAAGAAGACTACATTACCTATAACATGGAATTTGCAGTGGCAGTATTCAATGCTTCAGGATATAAGGCAAGTGCTTCCAACATTGATAAACTTTGGTTCGATGACAGACAGTTTGCCAATTCAGTTCTTTCAGTTAATCTTGATGATGTGACAATGAAAAAGGAAATGTTCACCATACTAAGAGGAAACTTTGCCATTAATATCGTACTTGGATACAATACCCCAGAAGACAGGGAAGAATTGATGACATTTCTTGATACGATAAAAATACAAAAATAAAAAGGACCTAAGGCCCTTTTATATAGATAAAATAAGTGTCACGACAGATCGTGGAGGTAACTTAAGGGTTATCTCTTTTTTCAGAGTGAAATCTGTGAATTTCTTAATGGATACCTGATCAGGATTCTCCTTGGTGTTATGAGAATTAATCTCATCACCATAAAGAATCATGCCTTCTGCTTTTTTGATTTCTCCCAGGTTCAGAAAATCAAGCTGGCAGTCTCTTTCACTTAGCATATCAGAATTACTGATTGAAAAATAAAGAGTATTTTCTTCCTCATTAAAAGAAGCAGTAGAGGAAAGATAAGGAATTTCATCCTTTGTTTCCACCTGTTCTTTAACATCAAGACTGATATTATCCTGATGATATTTATATAAGTCAAACACATGGTAAGTAGGAGTTTTGATCATTGTCTCTCCATCGGTCAGAATGACTGCCTGAAGCACATTGACAGTCTGAGCGAGATTAGCCATTTTCACACGGTCGCAGTATTTATGGAAGATATTGAAGTGAATACTGGCAGAAACCGCATCTCTGATGGTGTTCTGCTGATGAAGAAACCGTTTGTTTGATCCTAGTTTTGCCTTATACCAGGTTCCCCACTCATCGATGACCATGGCGACTTTTTTATCAGGGTCATATTTGTCCATGATGGTACTGTGGTTTTTAATATATGTATCCATTTTGTAGGAATTTCTTATGATGTTATCCCATTCCTCAGGTTCAAAATCAACCGCTTCTCCCATTTTGGAGAAAGTAGAAAAAGTGGTGGTATAATAATGAAGGCTGAGTCCCCACATGAATGAGGCTGCATTCTTCATGACAGTATCAGTCCATTCATAAAAATCATCATGAGCTCCGCAGGCGATTTTCTTCACCGCATTTCCGGGGTAATTCCTGACATAAGTCTGATACTGCCTGTAAAGATCCGAATAATATTGAGGAGTCATGTTGCCTCCGCAGGCCCAGCTTTCGTTTCCCACTCCGAAGAAAGGAAGCTTCCAGGGCTCTTTTCTGCCGTTATCTTTTCGAAGAGATGACATGGCGGTTCCTTTTTCACAGGAGATATAGTCCACCCAGTCCTGCATTTCCTTTACAGTCCCGCTTCCGAGATTACCTGCGACATAGGCATCGCATCCAATCATATCACACAGATCAAAAAACTCATGGGTTCCGAAATGATTGGTCTCAGTCACCATTCCCCAGTGAGTGTTGATACTTTCTTTTCGTTCTCTTTTATCTCCGATGCCATCCATCCAGTGATACTCATCTGCAAAACAGCCACCTGGCCACCGAAGTACAGGGACTTTGATTTCTTTAAGTGCTTCAATGATATCCTGCCTGATTCCCCGTATGTTTGGAATTGCTGAATTCTCGCCGACAAAGAAGCCATCATAAATGCATTTACCGAGATGCTCAGCAAAATGACCATATATATATCTGCTGATAATCGGTCCGTCATTAGAAAAGTTAACAGTGATTTTATTCATATCTGTTCTCCTTGACTGCTATTTTTTAAAAACACCTTCATTGATGAAAATCTCATGCATCCAGTCCACTGACTGCTGTGATACCTGTATGGTAGGATAATCTCCGTAATCACGGCAGATGTACCCGCCACCATGAGAGGAGAATTTACTGATTAGGTCTCTGGCATTCTGTTGAATCAGTTCTTTATCTCCTGTTGGAAGTACTTTTTGTATATCACATGAAGAAAAAAGGACTTTCTTATGTTTAGTGAATTTTTCAGCTATGTTATCCATTCCCATCAAAGTTGGCTGATCGAACTGGAAAACATCAATTCCCACTTCAATAAGATCATCAATTATTTCATAGATATATCCGCAGGAATGCATGAAAACCTTTAACCCTCTGTCATGAGCATGATTACATAGTTTAATGTAGGATGGTTTGAATACTTCTCTCCATAAAGAGGGACTGATCAGTAACCGGTCCTGTGTTCCCCAGTCTTCACAGAAGAAAATGGCATCTGCACCGGCCAAAGCAAAGTTGTCAGTAATTTTCATGAGCATGTTTACCACCATATCATTTAAAATATCCACATTCTCTCTTTCAAGAATCAGATCCATCAGAAAGTGATCCATTTTTCTGATGTTTCTCATGATAGCAAACGGAAATCCAGGAATACCCGGCAGCTTATATCGTCCGTTATTGTTTTTGAATGCGTTTTCAGCTTCTTTGAACCGTTTAGTGTTCGTAAAGTCGGGAAGCTTGTAGTTTTTAAGCTGTGACCAGTCTTCCATCGCACCTTCAATGACTTCGCCTTGCATCGAGGGATCAGAAGCGACTTTACCCCAGAGGTTGCCATATTCGTCGTGACGGACAAACCCGTCAAATGTCTCAAGGTATGGGAACTTATATGCCATGTCTTTGGCCTTGTGCCAGGAATAATCAAAATTTTCAAGGTTTGAAATTCCAGCACCTCTGAAATCGTTATACAAACCATCTTTACGGCTTCTTAACTCATAACCGATTCTGGGTGTATCCTCAAAATCTATGACTTTCTTAATAATTGTACGACTGTCCATTTTAATCTCCCACTTGATTTTTTTTTCATTATATATCATAATCGGTATATAGTTAATACTAAAGAACATAAAAAGGATAAAAGGTGAAGTAATGAAAAAATATGTTTGCACAGTTTGTGGTTATGTTTATGATCCAGCAGATGGAGATCCGGACAATGGAGTAGAACCAGGTACAGCTTTTGAAGATATCCCTGAAGATTGGGTTTGTCCTGACTGCGGAGCTGCTAAAGATTTATTTGAAGAAGAATAAATTATTTTAACTGAATACATAGAGACAACGGCGTTTCGACTTTTAATTTGAGCATGTCTCAAATAGTCAGACGTCGTTTTTTGAAGGGAGAATTGTTATGAAAACACATAAAACCAAGGAAGACATCCTTGCCATTGTCAAAGAGGAGAATGTCAAATTCATCAGATTGCAGTTTACAGATATTTTCGGAATGCTTAAAAACGTGGCGATTACCTCTGACCAGCTGCCGAAAGCACTGGATAATCAGTGTATGTTTGATGGATCATCCATTGAAGGATTTGTCAGAATTGAAGAATCAGATATGTATCTGAGACCTGACCTTGACACCTTTGTTATTTTCCCATGGAGACCTCAAATCGGTAAAGTAGCGAGACTGATCTGTGATGTCTATACTTCAGAAGGAAAACCTTTTGAAGGAGATCCGAGATATGTTTTAAAGCAAGCCATTAAAAATGCTGAGAAAATGGGATATGAACAGTTTAATGTGGGACCAGAATGTGAATTTTTCCTTTTCCTGACAGATAATGATGGTAATCCGACCACCATTACTCATGACAATGCCGGATACTTTGATTTAGGACCAATTGATTTAGGTGAAAACGCGCGACGTGACATGTGCATGGTTCTTGAAGACATGGGTTTTGAAATTGAAGCTTCACATCATGAAGTCGCTCCCGGACAGCATGAAATTGATTTTAAATATACCGATGCTTTAGCAGCGGCAGATGCTATTGTCACTTTTAAACTTGTGGTTAAAGTGATTGCGCAGCGCCATGGCTTACATGCCACATTCATGCCAAAGCCCATCTTCGGAATAAATGGTTCCGGTATGCACACCAATGTTTCATTGTTTAAAAATGGGAAGAATGCATTTTATGATAAAAATGATGAGCTTGAATTAAGCCAAGAAGCTTATCATTTTATAGGAGGTCTGACAAAAAACATTTCTGCCATTACTGCTCTTACCAATCCGACAGTCAATTCATACAAGAGACTCGTACCGGGATATGAGGCACCAGTCTATATTGCATGGTCATGTAAAAACAGAAGTCCATTGATCAGAATACCGGCAGCAAGAGGTAACTCCACGAGAATCGAACTTAGAAACCCTGATCCCTCCTGTAATCCTTATCTTGCACTGGCAGGAATCCTTAATGCAGGACTTGACGGTATCAGTAAAAAAACAGAACCACCAAAAGCGGTGAACTTAAATATTTATGAAATGACAGAAGCCGAAAGAAAGAAACACAAGATTTATTCATTACCTGCAGATCTTAATGAAGCTATTAAAGAAATGCAGAAGAGTCCTCTTGCCAAAGAAACGCTTGGTAAACATGTCTTTGAAAAATATGTGGATGCCAAGTTAGATGAATGGGACCAGTTCAGAACAAAAGTCACTAAATGGGAACTGGATGAATACCTGACAAAGTATTAGGACAATGTGATGCCGATAGAACTTAATTTGAATGATATAGTCGAACTTAAAAAACCTCATCCCTGCGGAGACAAACGATGGAAAATCCTGCGAACAGGTGCAGATTTCAGAATTCAATGTCTTGGCTGCGGTCATAAGGTCATGCTCTCAAGAGTTGATCTGGAAAAAAGAATCAAGAAGATTCTTAAAGGAGAGGAAAATGAAAGTAAATAAGCGTTATGTGGCGATTGACAATGTGTGTGCGTGGCCGCAGCTAAGGATCAATGATAATCAGGAGATATTCATGACAGGATTCAATCAGCCCTGTCATGGAAAAACTGAAGGTGATGTGGTCTTATGGGTCAGTAAAGACGGAGGGGAGACATTCAACTATACAGGGACTCCTGTCGTTCATGAACCGACGACCAACAGAATGAACCATTGCTCAGGATTTGCGCATAACGGTGATTTTGTTTCGATTGTCAGCGGATACTCAAACAGACCAAAAGAAATCATCGAAGATGATGAAGCATACAGACAAGTTTTCTATCAGTCAAAGACCTTACAACCAATCATTGCACGTTCAAGCGACGGAGGGGTGACCTACACTAATATCCCGCTTCAATTTAAATCAGATCAATCGATCATTCCGTTTGGAGAAATATGCAAATTAAAGAACAATGCTTTGATCTGCAGTATATATCTGATTGGTGATAAAACCACAAAATCTTTTCTTGGTGAAAATAACCTGAGCGCAGGAGTGCTGCTAAGTTATGACGATGGTTATACCTGGGAACAATATTATGATATTGATAAAGGATTAAATGAAGTCAGTATATCAGTATTAGAAGACAAGGTCATTGCAGTGGCAAGAACAGCAGAAGAACAGCATCTAGAGCTTTATCAGTCGCTGGACTGGGGAAAGACATGGACGAATCAAAAACAGCTTTCCATGACAAATCAGATACCTGCTTCCGCCATTGTCCTGAAAGACAACCGTACTTTGGTTACTTACGGCTGCAGAAACAACATTAAAAGAATCTCATATAGAATCGGTGATCAGTATGGAATCAGGTTTTCAGATCCAACAATTCTGCAGGTCATTGACACTGAGGGAGATATGGGTTACCCCTCAACTGTTCAATTGAAAGACGGATCACTGGTGACCGGTTACTATACAAGCAGAGACTCCCATCATCACAGATATCATGTTGGAATCATTAAATGGACTTTGTAAAAGAAATTTATAAATTTTAATTGACAAACGTCTCATAAACCATTAAAATTGTTTTTGCTGTAATTCATTTCGGGCGCATAGCTCAGCTGGGGGAGCACCTGCCTTACAAGCAGGGGGTCATAGGTTCGAGCCCTATTGTGCCCACCATTTGAATTCGCTGATGTAGCTCAGCCGGTAGAGCAGCTGATTTGTAATCAGCAGGTCGGGGGTTCGATTCCGTCCATCAGCTCCAAAAGCACTTAGAGAAATCTGAGTGCTTTTTTTACACCATTTTTTGGAGTATGATATACTTGAAAAAGGGAGATAGTATACACCATCTGAAAATCAAGAAAACTTATAAGGAGCCATATATGAAAAAAACCAGACATTGCTTTCTGTTATTCATAATCTTTTTGCTGTTGTTTTCAGGTTGTCAGAAAAAGACAGAAGAACGACCAGAACTTAAATTGAATGAACCACTGGTCATCAGCGAAAAGAGCTGTATTAGTTATAACTTTATTTACCCAGATAGGCGGCAAGAGAGATGGACATCTTCTGATATAAAAAACTGGAATGAATATGTCAAGAAAGAGTTTAAAATGGATATCAATCTGGCTTTCTCAAGCTTGACAAATTATGAGGAGAAAATCAAGGAAAGTGGTTTTAATGGATTGATTTATGTAAACAATATCGAACTGCTGAAATCTCTGATAAATAAGAATATGATTATACCGCTTAATGAAATTTTAGAAAAAGTACAAGAGACGAATGTGTTAAAACCGATTGCTGTTGAAGCGTTATCAGATAGAGATGGAGTACTGTGGGGGCTACCCGCTGGAAATACGTTTATAATCAATGCTAGAAGCTATAATCAGGACTGGTTGGATAAATTGGGTATGAAGGTACCGACGACTACTGAAGAGTTTTATGAATGTGCGAAAAGGGTTTCGAAGGAAGACCCGGATGGGAATGGAATAAATGATTCATACATTGCACAGTATGCTAATGAAACCTTGCTTGATGATTTCTATGATATATTCTTAGCTTATGGATGCTACCCTGATTCAAAGACACTTGTTGAAATAGGTTTCAATCCAACTTTGAACAAATATGAAGACATTGTACTTAATGAAAATTTCAGAGCAGCACTACTGTTCATTAAAAACCTTAAAGACAGCCATCTTATTATTGAGAGAAAAGCGAAATTAAGCAGTATTACATACAAGGAAGAAGTCGGTAAGGACTTGCTTTCTTACTATGATTCACCTTATCTCATGCCTTTTGACAACACTTCAGTTGGCTTCTTTTTATCAGGAGTCAATGACAAGAATCTGATTAATGTACGTGCATATAATGAATATTTTGCTGTTTTAAAATATACAGAAAACAGTGAAGAAATAATTCGAAGATTTATGTCAAGCTCAGTGAATACTGATTACTTTTCTTTAGCACTCCATTACGGAGTTCCAGGAGAACTCTATCACGAAGTTGATGATGCTTATGTGATTGATACTTCAAATGAAAAAGCTCCATTAGGAATATATATATACTATAAGCTTTTATCAAAACCAGCTGTATCGGATATCAATTATGAAAAAAAATATTTGGAAGGATTTGCAGAGACAGTCGAAATAAACAGTCAAATAGATGAATTGTTAGAAAACAATTCTAATACATATATTTTGCCACAAGTTATGATACTGAAATTCCTGTCAATATTCTTAGCAGCGCTTCTGAAAAACTGCTTTTTACTGATTTATTGAAAAAGGTACTCGATGAAGATGTCAATATTGATGATGCCATTATGTCATATATCGTGGAATATCAGAAAACAGGTCTTGAAAAAAAAGTGGCTCAGATGAATAATAGATTTAACTGATTGTGTTAGAATAAGGTAACGAGGTATTTATGAGCGAAGTAAAGTTACTTAATATGTGTATGATTTATGATGAAAAGACTGATAAGGTACTGGTGCAGGAGAGAATCAAGAAAGACTGGCCCGGTATCACCTTTCCCGGCGGTCATGTTGAAGATGGAGAAAGTCTTGTTCAATCTACCATCAGGGAAGTGAAAGAGGAAACAGGACTTGATGTCAGTCAACTTAAATTAAAAGGAGTCATTCACTGGTCCAATATCAAGGATCAATCCAGATGGATGATTTTTCTGTATAAGACAACAGTGTTTTCCGGTGAGAAACTTGATGAGACCCATGAAGGAAAAGTATGCTGGGTTGATTATGACAAACTGGAGACAATGGACCTGGCTGACGGTTTCCGTCATTACCTTAAGATTTTCTCATCTGATACTTATTCAGAAGCCTTCGGTACCTGGGATGATGTGTTAATCAATGAATTCATCATGTTGTAGGTGATTTATGAAAAATATACCGGTTAAAAACAAATATGAAGATATCAGGCTTTTAACAGCTGTTCTTATAGTTTACCTTATTCTCAGCCAGTTTCTCATTTTAAACGCACGGGTTCCAAGTGAATCCATGGAAGACACCATCATGACCGGTGACAGGTTCTTTGCAAGCAGAACAGCTTTTCTGTTTGAACCGCCGAAACGTGGAGACATTGTTGTTTTTAAATATCCTGATGATAACAGGACATTGCTTGTCAAGCGTGTGATCGGTCTTCCAGGAGAGTCTGTGTTCATCAGTGATGGGATGGTATACATTGACGGGATTGCCCTGACAGGCGATTATACGGATGTCATTGTAAGAGGTGTGTTCGGACCTTATGAAGTGCCATCTGACAGTTACTTCATGCTGGGAGACAACCGAAACAGCAGTAAAGACTCAAGGTACTGGGAAAATACATTTGTAAATGAGAAAAACATTCTGGCGAAAGCCATGTTCACCTATTATCCTAAAATCAAAAGGATACAGTAGCTCTATTAAAAAAAAAGAGAAAAAGTGATATGATATATCTATTATGAATATCAGGGGGTAATGATAATGAAAATGAATTTATCTCAACCGTGTTTTAACTCGACACTGGTAGGCTGCTTGACAGGAGCTGCAAGATATTACAATCTGGACATTTCTGATGTGATGATTTATGGGCTTTCAGGCCATGCTTTTGTCATCAACACTGTCAAAGACCTTTGTCCAAGCGGTCCATATACATGGGACATGAGTCAGCTTCAGAAACTATGTAAAAACTTCGGCCTCTATCCCAGATTGGATGAAACCAAATGGATTGTAAATGACAGTGATAAAGAATTTGTGAAAAAATGTGAAAACGACATCAAGCACAAAATGGACAGTGGAATAGTCGTCATGCTTGTTTCGCTTGAACACCAGCTTTTTGAAGAATATGATAATGAAGCTTTCCTGATTACCCTTCCTTGGGGAAAAGTTCCGTCAGAGACTAAGAGAATTGAATATGGAAACTGGCCAGGACCCTTCAGTGGTTATACAGCCATTGAAAAAGTAAGTACCTCAGTATCTATCAGAGAAGCCATTCATCAGACACTTGAATATGCTGCTCATCTCATTTTCCACTCTCAGAAAGATGATAATGGTTGCTTAGGGTTATGTGCCTATGATAACTGGATTGACTGTGTGAAAAGAGGACATGGATCATCACACGGTAACTGGTGGAATGGAATGGTCTGGTCTGAATCCAAACTTTATGCTTCAAAATTTTTCAAGGAGATCAGCAAATACGGATATAATCTGAAAGAATGTAATTCTCTTTCTGAAATCTATTATGAAATCAGTGAATTATTAAGTAAAATCAAAGATAAAGAACTTGCAGACAACAGCAAAATATCATTACTGGAAGAGGCCGGAAATCTTGAGAAAACAGCGGGAGAAAAAATCGAGAATTTAATAAAGAAGGTGTAATGATGAAAGAATTAAAAGGAATTCCAACAAGAGATCAGGCACTGGATATTTTAAAAGAAGCAGAGATGACAAGCCCGGGCGTCTGGATTGAACACTCTAAAAATGTGGCAAGAGCTGCCAGGATTATTGCCCATAGAACAAAGAATATCAATCCTGATTATGCATTTTCATTGGGTTTATTACATGATATCGGAAGAAAAGACGGAGCAATGCATATGAGACATATATTTGTGGGTTATCAGTATCTTTCCAATCTTGGTTATGAAACAGCCGCAAGAATCTGTCTGACTCACTCATTTGCCTATAAAGATATCAATGGGATTTACGGGAAGTGGGATTGCAGTCAATCTGAAATAGACTTCATCAGTCAATATATAACAAAAACTAAATATGATATTTATGACAAGCTCATTCAACTGTGTGATTCTTTTTCCATGTCAAACGGATATCTTTTAATTGAAAAGAAAATGGTGAATTCCATCATCAATCACGGGATTAATGAGGAGACAATCCATAAATTAAAAGCAGTACTTGACCTTAAAAACTACTTTGATAAGGAAGTCGGGGAATCGATATACAATCTGCTTCCTGGAGTCATACAAAATACCTTCGGATTTACAATCCGATAGTTTCTAAAAGGGCTTGTTTTATGTATAATATAGTCAGCAAAACAAAGGAGAACATATGTTATCATTCAATTACAGCATTCCGACAAAAATCATTTTCGGACCAGGAAAAATAAAAGAACTTGCCACAGAAAAACTTTTTGGTAAAAAGGCACTGATTGTCATAAGCTCAGGGACTTCCATGAAGAAAAACGGATACCTTGATCAGGTGATTGAGCTTTTAAGCAAGCAGGGAATCGAAAGCACAGTTTTTGATAAGATATTACCAAACCCGGTGAAAACTCATGTCATGGAAGGTGCTTTGCTTGCAAGAAAAGCCAAATGTGATTTTGTCATCGGCCTTGGCGGTGGAAGCAGTATCGATTCAGCAAAGAGCATCGCTGTCATGGCGACAAATGAAGGCGATTACTGGGACTATATTTCAGGAGGAACCGGAAAAGGCCTGGAAGTGCCGAATAAGCCTTTGCCGATTGTTGCCATTACGACAACAGCTGGAACAGGTACAGAAGCAGACCCCTGGACGGTGATTACCAAAGAAGAGACCAATGAAAAAATCGGGTTTGGTTATGAGGAAACATTTCCGAGACTATCAATTGTTGATCCGGAACTGATGCTTAGTGTACCAAGGAATTTAACCATTTATCAGGGATTTGATGCGTTTTTTCATGCCGCTGAAGGGGTGATTGCCAATATATCGACACCAGTCAGTGACTTATTTGCACTTAAAAGCATTGAACTGATTAATAAAAGCTTACCTGAGGCTGCAAAAAACGGAAACAATCTTGAAGCGAGAACTGATGTTGCCTTAGCCAATACACTTTCAGGACTTGTTGAGTCTACCTCAAGCTGTGTTTCTGAACACTCCATGGAGCATGCACTATCTGCCTATCATCCAAACTTACCTCATGGTGCCGGTTTGATTCTGTTATCAGAAGCCTATTTTTCTTTTTTCAGTGACAAAGCCCCTGAACAGTTTAAAAAAATAGCTAAAGCCATGGGAAAAGAAGAGAAACCAGAGAATGTGGTTAAGGCCATCCATGAATTGAAAGTAAGATGCCAAGTGGAAAACATGAAGCTTGCAGACTTTGGTATTCAATATGATGAAATGGAAAAATTCGCAAAAAATGCATTTGATACCATGGGAGGACTGTTTAATCTTGACAGATATAAATTAAGTTTAGAAGAGGTTATAAAAATATATCAGGCCGCATATTAGTATTGAACAAGGAGGGGAAAATGAATATACTGATTATTTATGACAGTGTTTTCGGAAACACTGAAAAAGTGGCACAGGAACTTTATGACACCCTGAAAGAAAATAACAAAGTAGAAATCAGGAAAGTGGACAAAATGAACACCACTATGGTCAAGGAGATTGATCTGATTATTCTTGGCAGTCCTACAAGAGGATTTAGCCCGACAAAACCGATGACTCAGTTTGTTAAAAGTTTGGAAACAGATAATGATGCAATGAAAGTAGCCATTTACGATACTAGAATTGACTATATGCAGATCAAAAGCAGGTTGGCAAGAAACATCGTTCATAAAGGGGGATATGCCAACCAGAAAATGGCCAAGGTCATTAAGAACAAGGGAATCAGAGTGGTTGAACCGCTGGAAGCATTTTATGTGATTGAATCTGAAGGACCATTAAAAGATGGGGAGCTTAAAAGAGCCAAAGACTGGATAGAAAAAATACAATAATAAAGGCAGGACATTTATGAAACGAAGAGAGCGCATTTTAACGACAATCAACCATCAGGAACCAGACCGTATTCCTATTGGCTTTGATGTTCATGACAACAAGAAAAAGGAAATGATGAAGTATTACGGAGTCAGCGATTACAGGGATTTCTATGAAAAAACAGGAGTAGAATGTTTTTCAGTCTGGGACTGGCCGGCAGCTACACCTGATTACAAAGGACCTAAAAGAGAAGGTGTTAAAAAAATGGATGCGACACATGGCTGCTGGGGTAAGGAAAGCGAAATAATTTATCCTATGGAAAAGCTTGACCTTGATACCTATATCTGGCCTGACATTGAGCACTTTGACTTTACGGATCTATCAAAAAAACTGATGGAGATCAAGCAAAGAGACATGACCGCGACTTCTGCTCATGCCGGTGTCGGATTTCAGCACCACTATCAGATGAGAAGCTATACAGAAACTTTTTATGATCTTTATGATGATGACTGGATGGAAGAGTATATGGCAAGAAACAGAACTTTTTTTCTGGAGTATTTTAAAAGACTTTTCCATTATTCAAACGGGAATATTGATATCATCAGAGCAGATGAAGATCTTGGAGGACAGGATAAACTGAACATCAGTCCGCAGCTGTGGAGAAAATGGTACAAACCGCTCTGGAAAGAAGTGTTTGATATCTGTCATGAGAACAAGGCGAAAATATGGCTTCATTCCTGTGGATTCTGCCGTGATTTAGTTGATGATTTCATTGAAATCGGAGTTGACATACTTAATCCCATTCCCCCTTATGTCAGAGGGAGCGATCCACTTGAGATGAAAGAAGTTTATGGGGATAAACTGGCATTTGACGGAGGAGTGGATCAGATTAATGTATTAGTTAGAGGAACCAGACAGATGGTCGTGGATGAAGTGAAATTAAGAATTGAACAGTTGAAAAAAGGGGGAGGGTATATCTTAGGACCTTCTCAGGTACTGACAGATGATATGCCACTTGAAAACATAGTCGCCTTTTTTGAAACTGCTTTGAAATATGGTAGTTACTAAAAACGGGAGGTTAACACATGATTAAACATATCGTCGCATGGGATTTCAAGGAGTTTGCTGCGGGTAACGACAAAGAGAAGAACATGAAAATCGCAAAAGAGCTGCTGGAGGATTTAAAAGGAAAGGTTCCATCCATCAGGATGATTGAAGTGGGATTCAATTTCAATCACTCTGAATTTGCCAAAGAGCTTGTTCTTTATTCTGAATTTGATGATGAAGAAGGGTTGAATGCCTATCAGGTGCATGATGAGCATCAGAAAGTAGCTGCTTTTATAAGGAGTGTCACAAAAGACAGAATTGTAGCCGACTACGAGGTTAAATGAGTAAAGTAATTAAGACTAATGCCATGAGAATTCTTGATGCTGCAGGGATCAGTTATGTCAGTTATACCTATCAGGCGGAAGATGGCAAGATAGATGGTGTTTCTGTAGCAGAGAAAATCGGGATTCCGTCGGATATCGTATATAAGACACTGGTTACCATTGGAAAGAGCAAAGACAACTATGTTTTCGTGATTCCTGTCACTTTGGAACTTGACCTTAAAAAAGCTGCTGCTGCAGTGGGAGAGAAAGCAGTTGAAATGATTATGGTCAAGGATCTTCTCAAAACAACAGGGTATATCAGAGGCGGATGCTCTCCGATCGGAATGAAAAGCAAGTTAGTGACTGTATTCGAAGAAAGTGCTATGTTGACTGAAGACATTGTAGTCAGCGGAGGTATGATCGGGTTACAGCTTCAGATGAAGGTGAGCGACCTTATTACCATAACAGAAGCTTCTTTCGCTGATATCATTAAATAATAAATAGTGGGTATAATAGAGTAAGAAAGAAGTGATTTAAATGACAACAGGGTCAAAAATCTATAATCTGTTCATGTACCCGCTTGAAAAGGCACGGTTGATGGAATTAAGAAGGCAGCTGATTCCCATGGCGGAAGGTACTGTGCTTGAAGTAGGGACAGGGACAGGAGTGAACCTGAAATATTATCATTATGATAAAATCGAGAAACTGTACCTAAGCGATCTTAAAGTCAATGACGCAGTCAGAAAGAGTAACTATCTTAAAAACAGAGCAGTAGAATTCCTGAATGAAAGTGTAGAGAAGTTATCTTTAGCGGACAAGTCGATTGATACAGTTGTCTTTACACTGGTTTTCTGCTCGGTAACCAATCCGCTTGCAGGGCTAAGTGAAATTAAGAGAGTACTGAAAGACAACGGTAAAATCATTTTTATTGAGCATGTGCTTCCACATGATAAAAGACTTAAGAAAATGGTGAACAGCACCAATCATTTATGGGTTAAAATGGCCAATGGCTGTCATATAAACAGAGAAACGGTAAAGACCATCAGAGAAGCGGGATTTACTGTCATAGAAAGCATCCCCGGTAAAACCGGAATATTTGCATCAGGGCTTGCCAGTAAAATGACATGAATGTCAGGGGAACAATATGAATGACTTTATTAAATATTTGCTTGAAGTGGATCGAAAACCACTTGCTTTTGAGAGATACACCGCAGATATCTTATGGGATGATTCCCATATTTCAAAAAAAATGCTTGAATATCATCTGAATCAGTCTACGGAACTTGCCTCAAGAAATGAAGCATTCATCACTAAATCTGCTGATTTTATTGCAAAGACATTTCAGCTTGAAAAAGGTGACCGCCTGATAGATTTCGGCTGCGGACCCGGATTATATACCTCACGCTTTGCAGAAAAAGGGTTAGAGGTGACAGGAGTTGATTTCTCAAGAAATTCCATTTCCTATGCAAAAGAAGATGCATTAAGAAAGCATCTTGATATTGAATATATCTGCAGTAATTACCTTTCTTTTAACAGTCTGAAAGAACATGACATGGCACTGCTCATCTACTGTGACTATTGTCCGTTAAGCAAAGAACAACGTAAAACACTTTTACATAACATTTATCAGTCATTACATCAGGGTGCTTATTTTTTACTGGATGTCTTCACTGAAAAAGCGTATTTGAAAAGAGAAGGTGTGACAAGATCAGGGAAGAATCTGATGAACGGGTTCTGGGCCGAAAGTGATTATTACTGTTTTGTGAACAGTTTCTCATATGATGACGAAAAAGTGTTTCTAGATAAATACACAGTTTTCACTGATGAGAAAGTATTTGAAGTATATAACTGGCTTAAATACTTCACGGTTGACGAGATTTCTTCGGAACTTAAGGAAAGCGGATTCAAAGTGCTCGATTTCTATGGCGATGTCACCGGAAAACCATATCATGAGGATACTGAAGTGGTAGCAATTGCATGTATGAAAGAGTAAAGGTATAATTAAATAAATAATTTAACTGGGGGAGACAATGGAAATAAAGAACAACAGTCTCATCTTGTTTCAAGGTGACAGCATCACAGACGCAGGAAGAGATAAGGAAGACAGCAGCAGCCTAGGCAATGGATATGTCATGATGATTGCTTCAGACTACATCGCATCTCATTATAACCAGGAGGTCACATTTTTAAATAAAGGAATCAGCGGCAACAAGGCTATTGACCTATATAACCGGTGGGACGAAGACTGTATTAGACTGACACCTGATCTTTTAACCATATTTGTGGGAATCAATGACACTTCCGGAGACAATATCAATGAAGACAGCGATTTTTTTAAATATTATGATCTGCTGCTTGAAATGACAAGAAAGAAAAATGATAGCATCATCATTCTGATGGAGCCGTTTGTCTATCCTGTTGATGAAGACCGACAACATAGAAGAAAGAAACTTTACCGGAAAATCGAAATAGTCAGAGAGCTGTCCATGAAATACAAGACAGCATTGATTCCCCTTGATGGAATATTTCAGAGTGTTGCAGTAAATAAAGGATATAAGTTCTTTGCAGCAGATGGTGTGCATCCATCATTAAGCGGACATGCACTGATTGCCAGGGAATGGAACAGAAAAGTAAAAGAATTATAGGAGAAGATCATTATGTGGACTAGAGAAGAATTGAAATCAAACGCAAAGAATGTACTTAGAACAACCTACTGGAATGCATTTTTAGTCAGTCTGGTAGTATCGCTTCTAGCTGGGACAAGAGGTGGAAATATCAGTTATTCATTTCCGTCAAAAAACGGATTCGGTGAATTTGACATCAGAATCATGGGATTTGTCATTGCCGCTTCACTGGCAGTCACCTTGTTATCACTTGTATTTCGGATATTTGTAGGTTATGCGTTTGAAGTCTCTGACAAGAAGTTCTATATCAGCAATACTGTCAATGACAGCAACATCAGCTATTTAGGGTATTCTTTTGGGCAAGGCCGCTATGGCAATATTCTGAAAACCATGTTATATAGGGGCGTACTGATTTTTCTCTGGACGCTGCTTTTCATCATTCCGGGTATCATAAAAGGGTATGCATATAGAATGGTTCCCTATATCCTTGCAGAGAATCCTGAAATGGATTCGACTGAGGCACTTCACTTAAGTGAAAAAATGACCATGGGTCATAAGCTGGATATGTGGGTGCTCGATCTTTCATTCATCGGCTGGTACTTGCTAGGCGTATTGGCCTGCGGAATCGGTGTGCTTTTTGTGACACCGTATCAAAGTGCCACCAACGTTGAATTGTATCTGAGATTAAAAGAAAATATTGAAACAGAAGGAATACCAAAGTACGATAAAGAGTATTAATACTCAGTTTATTAAAAAGAACGGAGGATAAATGGAAAAGAGAACAGTGCTCTGTCTTTTCCCAAAAGAGAGAATACGAAAAATAGAAGGCTTCAGGCAAAAATACATTGATAATCCGGGAAAGGATGTCCCTTTTCATGTGACACTTCTCTCGGAGTTTTATGGTAAAGACGACATCAATGAACAAATCAGTGAAAAACTCTTCAGCATTGCAAAAAACACAGAAGCTTTTTCTTTTGATGCGCTCCCTATTTCCACTTTTCCTACCACCAATGTGATTTACCTGACACCTAGCCCGGTGACACCAATCGAAAAACTGGTGACTGAATTGTATAACCAGTTTCCAGAGTTTTCCAACGGGGGAAAATTTCCTGTCTTTCACATGACACTGGCTTACCGGTATCCTGATAACATGAAAGAAAAAATCATCAGCAAGTATCTTGATAAGTTCGGCAGTGAGAGAATCAGTCTGACCGCAGGAAGAATTGGAATCTGCATTCAGGAAGACAGCGGATGGAAAGAATTTATTTCATACAAGATAGGAGAATAGATGACGAAAATGTTAAAGTCCGGGATCGATGAATTTGAACTTAGATATGCTACCAGGGAAGACACCTCACTGATTCTTGAATATATAAAAAAATTAGCGGTGTACGAGAAAATGGAAAATCAGGTTCTTGCTGATGAAAAAATGCTTGAGGATTCATTGTTCAACAGGAAAAAAGCAGAAGTTCTTCTTGCCTATTATATGAAAAAACCAGTAGGATTCATGTTGTTTTTTCATAACTTTTCTACTTTTGAGGGAAAACCGGGTATTTACCTGGAAGATTTGTTTATCGATGAGGATATGAGAAAAAACGGGTTCGGTAAGGAAATGCTGTCTTGTCTTGCCAGAATAGCAGTAGAGAGAGACTGTAAAAGGCTTGAATGGGCTTGCCTTGACTGGAACAGTCCTTCCATTAAGTTCTATAAAAGCCTTGGAGCAGTTGCCATGGATGAGTGGACGGTATACAGAATGACAGGGCAGTCACTATTGAAATTGGCTGATGGCTGACATCAGGCATTAATAAGTAAATAAAAATATTGCAATAATTGGGAATTTCTATTAGAATATACTTGAATCGAATATTAGGGTTTTGTTTTTAAAAAAATATGGCAAAGAAAACATCAGGGGACACTTATGTGTTGTTTGCTTGCGAAATGAGGATTGTGTGAGACTTTTATTAAGGTTGTGTAAGAAGAATGACATTGAAAAACTGAAGCAGATCGGGATTAAAACTTTTTATGAAACATATGCTGAATCTATTGAAAAGAGCAATATTGAAGTGTATATCAATCAGGAATTTGATGACAGAGAATTGCAGAGGCAGATTGAAAGTACTCATACCTTTTACTATTTAGCATATAGCCAAGGAGAAATCATAGGCTATATGAAAATCAATGATACACCGGGACAAACCATATTAAAAGATCCTGATTCGCTTGAAATAGAAAAGCTTTATCTCCTGCACTCGCATCAGGGATGTGATTACGGTAATCATTTATTAAAAAGAGCTACTGACATAGCGGCTAAAATGGGAAAAAAATATCTGTGGCTTAGAGTGATGGAGTGTAATAAGGAAGCTTTGGGATTTTTTGAGAAACAGTCATTTAAAATTGTCAGCACAAACTCCTTTTTTATGGGATACAGTGAAAAAAGGAATTTCATGATGAGAAAAAATCTGATATAATTTTTTAAAAGCAATTTAAATATGAGCTTTTCTATTAAATGAAGGTAATAGATTTTTCTGTGATTCATATTATTAGAAGAGGGCATAATCAAGCATTTTCCTTATATAAATTGATAGGAGAGAAATCCAGATGACTGAAAAAAGAGAAGTATGGGAACTATATGACAGAAACAGGATGAAAACGGGAGAAACTGCTTTCAGAGGAGACCGGATTAAACAAGGGAGATACCATCTGGTTGTTCATGTGTGGATCAGAAATGAAAAAAATCAATATCTGATTTCAAAGAGAACACCAAATAAATCATATCCGAATCTTTGGGAGACGGTCGGGGGTTCCGCACTTGTGGGTGATGACAGCCTGATGGCAGCGCTTCGTGAGGTCAAAGAAGAAATAGGCATCAGTCTTGATTGTGAAAAAGGAAAAGTGATTCACAGTATCAAAAGAGATGATGACTATTGCTCTCATATTCTTGATGTATGGTTATTCAGTGATGATTCTGACATCTGTGATGTAGTGTACCAGAAAGAGGAAGTATGTGATGCAAAATGGGCATATAAAGAAGAAATATATGATATGATAGAAAAAAAGACATTTGTCAATGTCTTTGATTATATAGAGAAAGTATTTATGCTTGAGAGGTGAAAATTGTACCCTAAACTTGAAACAGAAAGACTGCTGTTAAGGAAATTCAAAATGTCTGATGCCAAATCAGTACAGAAACTGGCCGGTGAAAAGGAAATATATGAAACGACGCTGAATATTCCTCATCCCTATGAAGATGGCATGGCAGAAAGCTGGATCGGAACACATATTGAACATTTCAAGGAAAAGAAATCACTTACATTAGCCATCATCAACAAAAAAGATAAACAACTGATCGGAGCAATCGGACTCTCTTTCATGCGATACAATAAAGCTGAAATCGGTTACTGGATCGGGAAAGACTTCTGGGATCAGGGTTTTTGCACAGAGGCAGGAAAAGCACTTGTTGATTATGCTTTTACAGCGTTAGGCATGAACAAGATCATCGGACGACATCTTTTCATTAATCCGTCATCTGGCAGGGTCATGCAGAAAATCGGAATGAGAAAAGAAGGCACTTTCGAAGATGATGTGCTTAAAGACAGCTATTATCATGATATTGTCTATTGGGGAATCACTTTTGCCACATGGACTGAATTGAGGGATGATAAATGAAGACCATAGTCATTTATAAATCGAGATCAGGATTCACAAAACAATATGCGACATGGATTCAGGAAGAACTCTGCTGCGATATGACTGAATTGAAAAAGCATGACCAGTCATTGCTTTTATCCTATGACACGATCATTTACGGAGCCGGATTATATGCAGTCGGAATCAATGGAATTTCTTTTATCAAGGATAACTTTGACAAGATCAAGGATAAGAAAATTGTTGTTTTCACCACCGGAGCGACACCGCGAAGAGCGCACACGATTGAAGAGATTAAAGAAGCCAATTTCACAAAAGAGCAGCAGGAGCATATCAGATTCTTTTATCTCAGAGGGGGATTTGATTTTAACAAACTGTCTCTGTTGCATAAATTCATGATGATGCTTATGAAAATGAAATTAAAGATGAAAAAGGATAAAGATGCGGATGTGAAAGGGATGTTAAATGCATATGCACACCCGGCAGATTTCACGAATAAAAAAAACATCAATGAAATAATCGATTATGTTAGGCAGTTTTCATAGTATGTATGGTACAATTGAAGCATCAAGACAAGTGAGGTAAATCATGTTTAAAGTGAATTATGAGACGGCAAGAAAAGAAGCTGGATTCAATTACAGCGTCAGTAACGGTGTCAGTTCGCTGATGGAAATCGCCGATCTTACCTATTATGAGATCAATACAGACTATAAAGCGGGAATCAAGCTTTATTCAAAAGAAAATGTTGAGAAACTTGATAAGATGTTTGACTATAAACTAAGTCATATAGCTCCTTCAACAGGCCATATCTCATATGGTCACTTAAGTTGCCTGGGTATGGAACTGGTTTTCCCTGAAGGCGGAGGAGATGTCAACTATGTCCACGAGAATAAAAGCATGGATGAGTGGATAAAAATTCTGAAAAAAGACATTGAGTTATCTGATCTTGCCAAAAAACAACTGGAATACAGAGAACAGCTGCAAAAAGCATTTCCGGGAGAAAAGGTAGGCTGGACTTTCGGATATGAAGGGCCCATGACCACCGCCTATGAACTGCGGGACATGAATGTTTTTTATGATGTTTATGATGATCCTGAGAAATTCAAGGAGTTTCTGACTGTGATGACAAAAAACACAGTGGAATATATAAAAATCCATTCAAAAATAAATGGAAACAAAGAATTCTCAAATGACGGATGGGGACTGTGTGATGATATCGCTTCCATGTTTTCTCCTGATTTATGGGAAGAATTTGTTCTTCCTTACTGGGAAATCTACTATAACGGCGTGACAGACGGAAAGCGGTTCATTCATGTGGAGGATTTAAACTATAAGCATGTTAAGCATCTTGAAAAAGCAAATATCAATATGTATGATCCCTCTGTGTCTGCTAAACTCAATCCACCCTTGATTTTTGAGAACACTAGAGTGCCTTTTAAATGGAGATTAAACGGATTTCATTATGATCTTCTGACAGTACAGGAAGTGAGTGACTGGGTGTATAAAGCAGCAGCAGACGGAGCCAGTGAGATTTTTTCCATTGTCACTCATCAGCAGATTAATGAGTCAGGTGTCAAGAAAGTACTTGCTTTCGAAAAAGCCTGCAGAGAATGCAAGAAGCTGATTGATGAGGGAATTGACAGAGAACAATTGAATTCCTATGTATCTGAAGCGGGAAAAGAAAGGTTCTGGGCCAACTGGCATGAATAGAAATATGTATAAAGCTGCCTTTAACTGGGTGGCTCCCATCGTTGTCGTTATCATTATTCTGACAGGAGAGTTCCTGGAAGGTCTTCTGGTTCTGTTTGCCTATATTGTCTTCAGATTTTATGATGAAAGAGATAAGGTCAATTCCTTTTTCGGAAAAAGAGCATATCTGAAAGGTAAATACGCAAAAGCCGTCAACTTGTATTCAAAAGCTTTTAAAACAAACAAGGCAGAACCTAAAGTATGCATCTCCTATTGTTACAGCCTGATTCTGACTGGTGATTTCACCAAAGCAAGTGAAGTGCTTGCCATCGTCAGGGGAATGAAAGATATCGACAGCATCAAATCTCAGATTTTAATCTGTGAAAACCTTTTACTGTGGAAAATTGAAAACAGGTTAGTCAAAGCAATCATTGAACTTGAAAAAGCACCGGAAGAACTGAAAAACACATCATATTTCCATATTCTCGGGAAAATGCTGATAGAAAACAATGACATGGAAAAAGCGAAACAATTCAATGAAGACGCATATCGATATAACAATAAAAACGAACATATACTTGAAAACCTCATCAGAATTTACTGTATGACTGAAGATTATGAAAAAGCACTGAAAGTGATTCCTGTTCTGATGAAACAGAAACCTTTTACTAAGAACGCTTTTCATTACGCTGGACTTGCCTACGAAAAAACAGGAGACCAGCTTAATGCTCAGAAAATGTATCAGAAAGTGGATAGATTCGAGAAGGACATATTCACTTCTATTTAGGAGGGAAAGATGTACTGGGGAAAAAATTATTTCTATTATAAGAACTTTGCAGGACTTATGCTATTGCTTGTATTACCCTTCATGACCTTTGCCATTGGTGTCTATATGCTGATTTATTCGCCATATCCGTTTCTGTTCGGTTCAGTTTACGGATTCATTGCACTGGTTGTCGGCATGTCAAGATCGCTGTCGGGAATCGCCATGAGAAGGTATCAAAAGTTTCATATCAGACAGGCTCTGGCCATTACAACCATGGCAAACAAATGGATATTCGTACCACCGTGCGTCAGGGTATTTCATGCTCATCTGCTGATTCTGAAAGAACATTACAGAGAAGCGGAGGATATCCTTTCAAAACTTGGTGATAAAGATCTTGTTTATGCCGATACGGCTAAAATGAAAGCGAATATGGCACTGGTTGAATGGAAATTAAATGACAATCTTGAAGGTGCGCTTGAAAATATTAAGAAAAGTGTCAGAAAAGGTTGTGATGAGAGCATCAGTTACGTGCTGACCAGACTCTATCTTGAAAAGGAAATGTTCAGAGAGACAAGAACATATATTGAGGATTTGATCCAGACAATGGGAAATCAGGTCGGCCTCAGGCAGAACCTTGTAATGGCTTATTTTCAAACCACCCAGAACCATGATGCTAAACTTCATTTCAGAGTCCTTTATTATGATCTGAACGGAGCGAATAAGGACACACTTTATTTCATGGGGAAATTGAAAATGGAGGAGAAAAAGGTCGAAGATGGAATTGAGTTCATGAAAAAAGCACTTACATTTGAAAAAACATCCATTGACATAGTAGATGATGACAGGATTAGTAAAGAGCTGGTGTCCTATGAAGAAAGTATTTAAATTCCTTCTGAAATATCTTGTGATCACGGCTGGAACTGCTATCGGAGCAGCTGGTATCAATATCTTCCTGATTCCATATAAAATTGCTCCTGGAGGAGTCACAGGACTCAGCACAATTGTGTATTATCTGATTGGTAAGGTCATTCCCTTAGGAATTCTTATCCTGATTATCAATATTCCTCTTTTCATAGCAGGCTTTTTCATACTTGGCAAAAAAGCAGTGGTAAGAATTGCGTTTGCTACCATATTGTTCTCAGTTTTCATAGACATATCCGGCCAGTTTCTGATGGAGATTGCCAGTAATCATATTTCTGTCGGAGGTCAGATTGATTTACTTCTGTTTTCGCTGTTCGGCGGAGCCATCATGGGTTTAGGCCTTGGGATTGTTTACAGAAACAATACGAATACAGGCGGTGTAGACCTGCTGGCTGATATTTTACTTAAAAAAGGAGTTCATCTGACAATGGGTCAGACCATGTTCATCTTTGATGCAATCATTGTGGTCACTGCAGGGATTGTTTTTAACAATATATTGCTTTCCATGTATGCGATCATAGCTATCCTGACTTTTTCAAAAGTGGTTGACCTGCTTCTTGACGGGATTGCCTTTGCCAAAGGACTGTATATCATATCTGACAGGTCTCAGGACATAGCAGAAAAGATATTGAGCGAAATGGACAGAGGGGTTACCGGTATTAAAAGCGTGGGTAAGTATACGGAGACTGAAAGAGAAATGCTGTTCTGCGTGGCAAGAGCGAAACAGGTGACGCTGATTAAATCAATTATCAAGGGAATCGACCCGGAAGCGTTCATTGTCTTAACCGATGTCAGAGAAGTTTTAGGAGAAGGCTTTCAAGGCTTTGACAGCAAGAAATCATAAAGGTATACTATATGAATGAATAGTTAGTAATTATATAAGGAGTTTAAAACATGGATAAAAAAACACTTTTAGAGCTACAGATCACAGCTACTAAAATAAGAAAAAACATTATCGAGCAAGTGTTTTCAGCAGGCAGCGGGCATCCGGGCGGATCACTATCAAGCGCAGAAGTTTTTACAGCGTTATATTTCTATGAAATGAATGTGGATCCCAAAAACCCTAAAATGGCTGACAGAGACAGATTTGTGTTATCAAAAGGTCACTGTTCACCTGGTCTGTATGCCACATTATCAGCAAGAGGATTCTTTCCGGAAGAGGATTTAAAAGGATTCAGAAGCATAGACAGTTATTTACAGGGTCATCCCAGCATGAAAGATGTTCCTGGTGTGGATATGTCTACCGGTTCTCTGGGACAGGGGATTTCAGCAGCAGTCGGAATGGCTTTGTCAGGGAAAATATATAACAAGAATTACCGTGTTTATGCATTGCTTGGAGACGGCGAACTGGAAGAAGGCCAGGTATGGGAAGCTTTTATGTCTGCAGCTCACTATAAACTTGATAATCTGATGGCATTTGTTGACTATAACGGTCTTCAGATTGACGGTAAGATCTGTGATGTCATGAACCCCGGTTGCATTAAAAGCAAATTTGAAGCTTTTAACTGGAATGTCATCAACGTGGAAGACGGAAATGATATGGAATCGGTCATCAGCACTTTCGAAAAAGCAAAAGAATTCAAGGGAAAACCTACCATAGTCATCCTTAATACAATCAAAGGAAAAGGTGTCTCGTATATGGAAGGTGATTACGGCTGGCATGGTAAAGCACCAAATCAGGAAGAGAGAGATTTGGCCATTAAAGAATTGAATGAGAAATTACAAGAGTTGGAGGGTGTTAAAAATGTCTAAGAAAATTGCAACAAGGCAGGCTTACGGAGATGCACTTGCCGAATTCGGTTCAAATAAAGATATCGTGGTTTTAGATGCAGACCTTTCCAAGTCAACTAAAACAGACAATTTCAGAAAAGTGTATCCTGAGCGTTTTTTCAATATGGGGATTGCCGAGGCGAATATGATGTCAGTAGCCGCAGGAATAGCCACGACAGGTAAGATTGTTTTTGCCAGCACCTTTGCGATATTTGCAGCAGGAAGAGCATGTGAGCAGGTTAGAAACTCCATCTGCTATCCAAAACTGAATGTGAAAATCGGTGCCACTCATGCAGGAATATCTGTAGGTGAAGACGGTGCGAGTCACCAGATGATTGAAGATATTTCAAACATGAAAACCATACCGAACATGACAGTGATTTCACCAGCAGATGCGATTGAAACAAGAGCTGCTGTGAAAGCGGCTATTGAATATAATGGCCCTGTCTACTTAAGACTGGGAAGACTTGATGTGCCTGTACTGTTTGATGAAAACGACTATAAGTTTGAAATCGGAAAAGGAATCATGATGAAAGACGGCAGTGATGTGACTATTATTGCTACCGGACTGATGGTGCATATTGCGCTTGAAGCGTATGAGATGCTTAAATCAGAAGGAATCAATGCCCGTGTCATCAATATCCACACGATTAAACCGATTGATGAAGATATTATCATCAAAGCATGCAGGGAAACCGGAGCGATTGTCACAGCTGAAGAACATAATGTCATCAATGGACTGGGAAGCTCTGTCAGTGATGTAGCCAGCCAGAATTATCCGGTCCCTGTTAAAATGGTAGGGATTGAAGACACTTTCGGAAAAAGCGGAAAACCGGCTTCATTATTACAGGAATTCGGTTTGACAGCAGAAAACATTGTGGAAAAAGCAAAACAGGCGATAGCAATGAAAAAACTTTAAAGAGTGCTTATGCACTCTTTTTTTGGAGAATATATGATTGTAGATTCCCATGCGCATCTCGATGATGGCAGATTTGATGATGATCGAGAACTGGTCATTGAGCAAATTAAACAAGCAGGCATTGACAGAGTAATCAACATAGGTTCAAATATGAAATCAAGTCTCGCATCGCTTCATTTGTCTATGCAATATGATTTCATCTATGCAGCAGTTGGCATACATCCTCATGATGCAAGCACATATTCTGATGAGAATGAAAACAGGTTAATTGAACTGCTTGCCAACGAAAAAGTGGTAGCCGTTGGTGAAATAGGTCTTGATTACCATTATGATTTTTCACCAAGGGATATGCAGATGGAGGCCTTTATCCGGCAGATCAAACTTTCCAATCAATTGAAACTTCCGATGATCATTCACGACAGAGAGGCGCATAAGCCTGTACTTGATACATTGACCAGGTATAAAGACTCATTGACAAAAGGTGTATTCCACAGTTATTCAGGCAGCAAAGAAATGATACCGCAGGTACTTGGATTGAATTTTTATCTGTCTTTCAACGGAATCACCACATTCAAGAATGCAAAGAATGTGCATGAGGCAGTCAGACACACACCTCTTGACAGACTGCTGATTGAAACGGACAGCCCTTATCTGACTCCTGCTCCAAACAGGGGAAAAAGAAACGACAGCAGAAATGTGATTTATGTCGCTAAAGCCATTGCGGAGATAAAAGAAATAACAGTTGAGGAAGTGTTTGAAGCATCATGGAAGAACACAAATGACCTGTTCTCTTTACCAGTTTTTTAGTTTTTGGTATTATGGTATAATAGCAATAACATGAGTTGGAGGTAACAATGAAAAAAGCTGCTATTTTCACAGCCGGAATAATCATATTCACTATTTTAGCGGGATTCAACTACCTGTTATGGGATAACATGGCAAAAAAAGAAAAACTGAATGAATCAGAATTAATTAAAAGCGAAAACCTGCAGTCAATCCAGTCACTCATTGATACACTCAATGATAAGGATGATACGATAAGAAGCATCCGTGAAGCAAGAGATGCGCTTCAGAATGAAATCAATACATTTGATGAAATCCTGGCCAGCAAGAATGCTGAGCTTAACGATAAAGATGCACAGCTTCAAGATATCTATGAAGAAATCAACAATCACTACCTGATTATCGATGCACTGAAACAAGCTGTAGGGAGTACTTATTTTATTAATTTCCTCACAGTGAACTGGGCGATTCCCATCAGTGCACAGACTCTATCTACTCCTTTTCTATATCAGGACAGTAAAATTGTTCTGGGAGAAACAACAGATGAGAGTTATTCGACTTTCAGACAGCAATTTGAAAATGTAGTCAATATCGAGGTTACAAATGCTGACAAAGTGGAAAGTACAAAGAGTGATGTCAATCAGCTGGAGTATCTTGAATTTAAAGTTCAGCTTAATATAACTCTTGCCAAAAACGAAGAAGGACTTCCTGTTGAAGACGAAAATTTTGTAGAGGGAGTCAATGTTTTCTTCTTTACTTTCAAGTACGATACGACGAAAAGCACATGGCTCATCACTTCCATGAAGTGATCCTGAATTTCATAAATTTGACAATGATCGTTTTTTCGATTATAATTTGCGGGAATTTATGAAATGGAGAATGATATGGTTAAGCACCATGATGCTAAAAGTAAATATCGAGTAATAAAACACACCATCGCAGGCATATTTGCATTGCTGCTGATTATGCTTGTCACCCTGTATATATTTGAAAACAATCTTAAAAACGTCACATTAAATTTTAATGGGCATGTTTATGCCGCCCGTACACTGGAAACAACCATTGCAGGATTTATGAAGGACAATAACATTCCTTTTAATGACAATGTTGATTTCATAAGTGTTGATGTCAATGACTCATTGGAGAAAGAAGCCAATACCATTGCAATAAAAACAGCTGTCCCGGTCACTGTCAAATGGGACGGGAATGAAAAAGAAGTCATGACATACTATGAAACTGTCGGTCAATTACTGGATGAAATGAAAATAACGGTTTATGAAGATGACAAACTTCTCAACTGTTCATTGGACACTTCACTATCTGCTAATATGACCATTGAAATCGTCAGAGTCACAAAAGGCATCAAAATCGAAAAAACACTGCTTCAGAATTATATAGAACTGATAGAAAATCAGAACATGGCACTTAATGAAACCCATGTACTTGATGACGGACAACTAGGTGAAAAAACATACATCTATGAAATCACCTATGAAAACGGTGTAGAGGTAAACAGACAGTTATCTTTAGAAGAAGTCACCAGAGAACCAGTCAATAAAAAAATTGAAATCGGAGTGATTCCTTCAAAAACTGATCCGAATACAGGAAAGACTTTCATGTATCTTCGCTATGAGACTTTCGTAGCCACAGCCTATACACTTGACCCGGATGAATGTGGCGGGAAAGCACCTGGAGATCCCGGATATGGGATTACAGCATCAGGGATGAAAGCGGATACCGGTGTAATTGCTGTTGACAAGAGTGTCATCCCATTCGGGACAAAAGTATACATCGAAACCATTTCAGGGGCTTTTCAGAATTACGGATTTGCTGTTGCCGGTGATACCGGTACCGGAATCAAAGGAAATCGTATTGACTTGTTCATGTATGATAAACAGGATGCTTTGGACTGGGGGATAAGAAAAGTCAGGGTGTATTTTATCTATGAGAAATAATGAAGACAATATGTTCCATTTAATGTCCAAATATCAGATCAAAACAGTTCAGTCTTTAGGACAGAATTTTCTGAAAGATAAAAATACAGCCATGAAAATCATTGATGCTGCCGATCTTACTCAGGAAGACCTTGTCATCGAAGTGGGAATGGGGGCTGGAAGCTTATCTAAAATCATTGCTTCAAAATGCAGGAAACTGGTTGGCATTGAGATTGATAAGAAACTGATTCCTCTTTTAAAAGATTATTTAAATGACTGTGATAATGTGGAGATCATTCATGAAGATGTTTTAAAAGTTGATATCATTAAAGATATTCTTGAAAAAAACAGAGAGTTCAAATCATATAAAGTCATTGCTAATCTGCCATACTATATTACAACAGCTGTCATCATGAAGTTTCTGCAATGCAGCGAACCACCTGCACTGTCGGTATTGATGATGCAAAGAGAAGTCGCAGATCGAATTCTGGCAGGACCGGGAACAAAAACATACGGCGGATTAAGTGTGATAGTCAATTATTATTGCGACACGGTAAGGGTAGCCAATGTCAGCCCTGATTGCTTTGTTCCGAAACCTGATGTGAACAGCACTGTTTTGAAGTTCATTAAAAACTCCAGTCAGAAAGTTCAGGTCAAGGACAAGGAACTTTTTTTCAAAATCGTCAAAGCTTCTTTTGCCCAGCGAAGAAAGAAAGTGACCAATTCATTAGCCAATACACTTTATCTAGATATCACAAGAGAGGATGTTGAGGCAATTTTAGTTGACATGGGACTTGATGTTCAAGTTCGTGCCGAGCGATTATCAATTGAGCAGTTTGCCCAGATTGCAGATTCCATTTATCATAAACTCGGTCAGGAAAAAAACTGACATCATACTTTTATCTGCAGGTGAGATTTCATTCGATTGAAGTCTTTTTTTGTTTTTTAAGAGTTTTGATTAGATTGATATAATCTGCGAATTTCTATATAATGGTAATATAAAATGTTTGGAGCGAATAAATGAATAAAGTGAAATTATCTATATTAGGTAAAGATTATTTAATAGTAGGTACTGAGTCAGATGAGTATATTCAAAAAGTGGGCTTATATGTCGATAAAAAACTTAAGCAGGTTGAAGAACTTGGTGACAGCAAATTAAGCACAGTGATGGTGGCTGTTTTGGGAGCCACGAATATTGCTGACGAATTTTTCAAGGAAAGAGATAAATCAACCAATCTGAAGGGGAGAACATTGGCACTTGAGAAACAGCTTCGTGAGTTTAATCAGAAAATCAAGAATCTCGAGAATAAGGTTGAAAGACTTACTGAAGAAAATTCCAATCTGAAAATGCAGCTTGTCAGGAGAGAAACTGAACTGGGACAATCAAGAAATCCGCAAAGGTAGACAGTAACTGCTATGTTACTTGAAAAAGAGGGTTATGGAAAAGATTAACGTATATATTGAATTGTGCAGAGAAGGTGTGGAGATACCAAGATATGCCAATATTTTTGATGCAGGAATGGATGTCTGCGCAGCAGTTGATGCAGTGATTGAACCGGGTGAAACCATCATCATTCCAGCCGGTTTTAAATTGGCGATTCCTGAAGGATTTGAGATACAGGTCCGACCAAGAAGCGGGTTGTCATTCAAGACACCGCTGAGGCTGTCTAACTCACCAGGCACCATTGACAGCGGTTATCGTGATGAAGTGGGCATACTGATGACAAACACCTCTGACAAGGAGGATAAAGAGATTATACTGCCGCTTTCATCTAGCGGAAACAAGAGCGGGACATATGATATAAAAAAAGGGGACAGGATAGCACAGCTTGTGCTTGCTAGAGTTCCGCAGATTGAATTCATAAAGATTGAGGATGTCAGAACCATTGGAACAGACAGAGGTGGAGGATTCGGGTCAACCGGAGTGAAATGAATAGAGATTATACCACAATCAAGAATGAGAATTCCTGTGAAATCATTGAAAAGAAATCGCGGTTCATTGCGACAGTTAAAAAAGTCAGTACAAATGAGCAAGCACAGATGGCCATTGAAGAGATTAAGAATCTTTACAGTGATGCAAGCCATAACACCTATGCTTTTAGAGTGAATGACGGCAATCTTTATCAGAAGTACAGCGATGATAATGAACCTAAAGGGACTGCCGGGCTGCCGATCCTTGAGGTGATCACAGGAAACGATCTGGAAAATGTCCTGATTGTCGTGACAAGATATTTCGGGGGAACCTTATTAGGTACCGGTGGACTTGCCAGAGCGTACAGTAAAGCAGCCAAAATGGCAGTCAAAAACGCTAAAGTGGTCAAGATGATGTCATGTCACCAGGTTGATATCAAATGCAGTTATCCCATGCTTGGAAGATTACAGAACTACCTGCTTGAAAACAACATCAATGTCATCAACACAGAATTTCTTGAAAATGTTATAATAGCTGTGCTGATGAAGAAAGAAAACGTGGAATTCATTAAAAATGAACTGATAAATTTGACAAGTGGACATGTTGAATTTACTATAGGAAAAGAACAATATATGGAAATGGAGATTTAAAAATGTCTGGTCACTCTAAATGGGCTAATATTAAACACAAAAAAGAAAAAAGCGATTCTAAAAAAGGCAAGATCTTTACAAAAATAGGCAGAGAAATCATGGTGGCAGTAAAACAGGGTGGACCTGATCCTGACAACAATGTGAAGCTTTATGATGTCATTGCCAAGGCAAAAGCCAATAACATGCCTAATGACAATATAAAAAGAAGCATCTTAAAAGCATCAGGAGATGCTGACCAGGATAACTTTGAAGAAGTGATTTATGAAGGGTATGGTCCAAGTGGTGTAGCCTGCATTGTAGAAGTCATGACTGATAACAGAAACAGAGCAGCTGCCGATATCCGTCATGCTTTTGACAAATGCGGCGGGAACCTTGGAACTACCGGATGTGTCTCTTTCATGTTTGAACGAAAAGGGGTCATCATCATTGAAAAAAAAGATTCCGTTGATGAGGAGACATTGATGATGGAAGCCATCGAAGCAGGGGCTGAAGATTTCTCGTCAGAAGATGAATATTACGAAATCATCACTGAGGTGTCAGCATTTTCAGGAGTCAGAAGGATACTTGAAGATAAGAAATATGACTTGATGGAAGCCTCTCTACAGTGGGTTCCGGGAACGATGACAACACTGGATGAAGAAAACGGATTACAGATGGAAAAACTGATTGATATGCTTGAGGACTCTGATGATGTCCAGAATGTATACCATAACTGGGAGAGTTAAATGGAGACAGAAATAGTAGTAAGGTATGCTGAGACAGATCAGATGGGTATTGCTCATCATTCCAATTATGCCATATGGTATGAAGCATCAAGAAGTGATTTTATAAGAGACCTTGGCATTTCCTATTCGGACTGTGAAAAAAAAGGATTTATGCTTCCGTTGATTTCACTTGAATGCCAGTTCAAGAAACCGGCATATTATGAAGACACACTTCTCATTAAAGCATTTATCGAGAAGTTAACACCAGTACGGCTGGTGATCGGCTATGAGATCAGGAAAAAAGGAAGTGATGAGGTCATTGCTACTGGAAAAACGGGCCATGTATGGACGGACCTTCATTTAAAACCGGTTAATCTTAAAAAGAACAATAATGAGATTTATCAGATATTAGAAAGCGGAACTGCCTGACCGGGAAGTTCCTTTTTTTTGTAAATCATGACCATGGCACAAGCTGCTACCATCCAGAACAATGTAATCATTCCGGGAACTTCAAAAATATTTTCAAAGAAACAGTGAACAGTGACACCGAACAAGCCTGAAAAAAGAGCTAACAGTAAATCGCCTTGAGGGGTGTTTTTATTCAGTTTGACATTCTTGAATATACTTGAAAGCATGGCATACAACAATACAATAAACGATGTAACACCTAAAATTCCTGTTTCAACAGCCGTTTTCAGGAAATAGTTATCCATGTAAAAGGCTTTCGGAAAATAATTGGGATAATGCATGGCGACCGCACCACCGAAATGACCTAAACCTACTCCTGTGAGGAAATTCTCCTTGAACAGGTCAAATCCCTCAATCCATCTGAGCATTCTGCCACCGGTCAGACTGGAAAAGATATATTCAGGAGAAATCATGTACAGCACTCTGGAAGAGACAGCAGGGACAAATAAGATGACGATGATTCCAATGGCAAGCACAGGGAGGATATATCTTTTATCTTTCAAAAGTACAAAGACAAACAACGAAACAGCAAACCCGATCCAGGCACCTCGAGATAGAGTAAAGACAAGACAGAGTAACATCACAGCAAACGAGGCAAGATAAAACAGCTTATTTAACTTTTTCTTCTCGTAGAAAAACAGACCGACAGCAATCATCGAAGTCAGGGTCATGATTGCACCGAGAATATTGGGACTCTGTACAAACGAAAAAGCCCTTGTACTCACACCCAGTTCAGCGGCATCGACCCATCCTGCAGGCATTTCAACCCCGGTCACATACTGGAAAACTCCATATAAGGCAATGATGACAGAAGAAGCAACCACAAAGGACAATACTTTTTTTGCACCTTTATCATCTTTTACCAGTGAAAATACAAGGAAAAACCATAATAGATTGGTGGTCACTGCTCTGAACCCTTCAACCGCTACTTCCATATATGTTGAATTGATGATCAGGATAAACAGGTTAATCAGAATAAAAACAATCATCGGAATATCAACTGGAGTAAAAACATGTTTCTTTGTTTTGGTATCATAAATATATTTTATGATGAACAATAAAAGTGCACCGATAAGTAAAAGCTCATCCCAGATTGAACTGACAATCGTCAGCATGAAGACACTTCTTAGAAGGTAATCAAGAATGAAGAAAAAAGTTAAAAGATAAACCACTCTGGCATAATCGGTAATGAAAAACAGCAAGGCCATAAAACAGAAAATACCGACAATAGACAGTATAGGATTAATGAAAAATCCTGTCAGTCCAATAATGAAAGATATAACCGATAATATGATCTGTGTTTTTTTATTCATTGGTCACCTTAAGCTCGAATATAGAATCAAGCATCCTGTAAATCAGAGAATATCTGATGAATTTCTCAACTTTCATATATAGGAAAAAAGCAATCACTGATGCGATAAAAATAGAGGAATATAAAATATCAGGAGTTCCGGTTTTAATGAAATCTGCAATATTCAACCCTAATGAAAAAGTGGTGAGAATCAGCAGAAAAGAAAAAATGACATGCTGGTTAAACTGCTGACTGATCTGATGAAGCCACTGACTGCTTTTACTTTCACCTGAATATTTTTTTAGAAACGAAAAAGGTTTGGTCAGAAAATGTACTGTACCATCAGTGATTCTGGCCTGATGACTTGAAGGAGTACGTTCAATGTATCTTTTCATGACCTGATGAGCTTTGCTTTTCAGGGAAATAGCAGACAAAGCCATTCCCAGTTTATGATAATGGCTGTTCTGGTAGCAGAAGCATAGAAAGTTCCATATTTTAAATAGCAGGCTGTATTTGAAATATTTCATTATTTTGTATATTCCTTTATTGAAAGTACAAGTCCGTTCACTTCTACTCTTCTTGTTTTAACGACAAGTTCTTTTCCTATGTTCACCTGATATTTTCCAAGCATGATGAAATCAGAACCTTTTTCGACTTCAACAACCAGTTCCACGAAAACATCAACCAGTGAAGGGTGGTCAACCAGTATCAGCTGATTATCATCTGTCAGTACCTCCACTTTTGAAGGCTGTACTGATTTGCTGAGAATGGTTCCGTTGACATAGGTATTGCTGTAAACAATTTTATCATCAATATTCAAACTGTCAAAAACAGAGGGAGTCACTTCCTTACACTGTATGGTGGCTACATAATACTCCTTTGGAGTCACAGTAATGGCACCGCTGTTTGACAGAGCATAAAATACGCCACCAACGACTAAAACGATTGCCAGTATCACCAGCAGGTCAACAACATTAACTAATTTGAAAAGTCTTCCTTTTTCATCTATGATTTTCATATGATTCCTCCAAAATTTATACTATGCTATTTTATCATAAAATACTGTTGAAAATATCAACCAGTTTTTCTGTCAGATGTTTTCTTGAATATTTTTCAATTTCTGATTCGTTTCTTAGAACAGAAGCAACGTTCTTTTCCCAGTCACCATATAATTTTATAAGTGCAGATGAGATGGCGTTTATATCTTCACAGTCACAAACTAATCCGGTACCGGTTTCTCTGATCAGATCTGCAGCCGCTCCGTTCTCAGGGATGACTGCCAGAATGGGATGACTGACATACATGTATTCAAACAGCTTTCCAGTATAGAAAGGAATGTTTTCTTTCCCCTCTATCAGCAGAGAAACATGACCGGAAGATAATTTCTTGATGCACTCTTTATGAGGAAGATAGGGAATGAATTCAACACTGTCTTCCAGATTTAATTGGGACAATAGTTTTTTTATCTGGTCAGATTTAATGTTCCCGATAAAAACAACTTTCATATTCGGCAGTTTGTCTTTTACAGAGGAAAGCGCCTGCAGAAAAGAGTCAGGTTTTCTGCTTCCATATAATGATCCTGTGTAAGTAATGGTAAAAATATGGTTATTTTCATGATTCAATGACATATCATGATAATCCTCTTGATCATATCCGTTAGGAATGACAGCTATCTTATCTTTTATAAAAGGGTAACTTTCTATAAAGTTATCTCTCATATATGGGGTGTTGGTAATCAGGCTGTCTGCATTTGCAAGAATTTTCTTTTCAAGTTTTTTTTCAATTGAAGTTCGGAATTTGCTGTATTTGAAATATGGGTTGTTGGTCCACTCATCTCTGAAATCAGCTACCCATTTGATGTTCTTCATCTTCTTCTTAACATAGAGACCTAATAAATGATCAGAGTATGGAAAAGAGGTTGAGTAAAGAATATCAGGACTGACTCGCTTCACCTGCCTGAGCAGTGCTTTCCTGGAAAAAAAATACCAGAGAAATCTTCCGTCTGGAATCAGCAATTTGTAATAAATGATTTTACTGATCAGGTTATTCTGATGAAGAAAATCAAAAGGCCTTGTTCTGATGACTTCCACATTAAAAGGAATCTCAGATAAAAGAGATTCATCCTTTAAAGAAATATCGTATTCGTCTCTGGTGAAAACGGTTGGCATATATTTAAAATGCTGTAAATATTTGGTGAATTTGAGTGTTCGCTGAACACCGGCACCACCTACAGGCGGGAATTCATCCGCAATAATCAATACTTTTTTCATATTCTCTCCATCAATAATCTAATGATTAGTTTATTACAAATCTGTATAATTTGCAAAAGGAATTGTATAATACAGATAGAAGTGAAACGAAATGTCTCTTTATATGTATAATGGATATTAGGGAGTGCGCCAGTTCGGTGCGTAGAATATAGTCGGGTGGAAGTCCCGACCTGATAAAGTTTAGCAAACAGTCAGTATCAAGCCTT
>JAFGUQ010000271.1 GCA_016938455.1 Clostridia bacterium | reverse complement strand
AAGGCTTGATACTGACTGTTTGCTAAACTTTATCAGGTCGGGACTTCCACCCGACTATATTCTACGCACCGAACTGGCGCACTCCTGATGAAATTATATCATTTTAAATATGATAAGAAAATGTCACTGTATAAAAAAAGCAGCCGCCAGGCTGCTTACTTATCTTCTTTGACATAATTGATCAGTTTTCCGATTCCCTCTATTTCAATGATGATTTCGTCTCCGTCTTTCATTCCAGATACACCATTGGGAGTCCCTGTAGTGACCACATCACCTGCTTCAAGAGGAATTGACTGTGAAATGAAACTGACTAGTTCATAAACATTCCAGATGAAATGCTCTGTATTTGAACTTTGCATCACTTTACCGTTTAGAGTAGATTTGATATCAAGATGATTATAGTCGATGCCTGACACAATATACGGTCCGACCGGACAGAATGTAGGATAATTTTTCCCCCTGATCCATTGACCGTCTTTTTTCTGGACTGTCCTTTCAGTCACATCATTCAAGCAGGTAGCACCAAGAATATAATTCTTCGCCTCCTGTATGCTGACCTTATAGCAATATTGACTGATGACGACAGCAAGCTCCGCTTCATAATCAACTCTATCATACCCTGCTGGTAAAAGAATATCATCATTCGGTCCTATGACTGTGTCAGGAAACTTGATGAACAAAGTCGGATTTTCGGGGACAGGTCTGTCCCCGAACTCTTTAATGTGATCCAAATAATTTAGGCCGACAGCGATTATTTTATTAGGTGTAACCGGCGTAACAAGTGTTTTCTCAGCCAGTGCTGACACATTTTCATTGTCTGTAGTTCCCTGTTTAATCTTACCATCTTCTAAATATCTGTAATATATCAAAACATTTCTCCTATTTAAATAATTCAGTCAGTCCTAACAGTGTCAATAAATTGAACTTCTGGAAGATTGAAACCCCTATCAACGATATGACAGACATAATCTTAATCAGGATATCAAGAGATGGCCCCACAGTATCTTTCAATGGATCTCCGACTGTATCCCCGATTATTGTGGAATCATGAACAGCGCTCCCTTTACCATAATCATCAACACCGCCTTGTTCCACATACTTTTTAGCATTATCCCAGGCTCCACCTGAGTTTGCTGTGAACAGCGCAAGCATGATACCTGACAGCAGTGTTCCGATCAACAGTCCACCTACGAATTCTGCACCGAATATGAATCCTCCGATTAATGGTGGCATAATAGCGATAAACGCTGGAAGTTTCATTTCTTTTAATGCTCCGGCTGATGAAATGCTGATGCAGGTCTTGTAATCAGGTCTTTCTTCACCAGTCAGAATCTTTGGATTCATTTTAAACTGTCTTCTTACCTCATCCACCATTTTTCCAGCTGCTTTTGCCACAGCATCAATGAGAACACCGGAGAAGAAGAACGGCAGCGCTCCTCCGACAATCGCTCCTGCCAGCGCTAAAGGATTGAGTACATTAAGCTGCAGAGTAAATTCTGCTGCACTCTGTGCATTTACTTGTGAATACAGATAAGAAGCAAGAAGTGATAAAGCTGCCAATGCTGCAGATCCAATGGCAAAACCTTTTCCGATGGCGGCAGTCGTATTTCCGACTGAATCGAGCTTATCGGTGATTTTTCTGACTTCAGGAGCCAGTTTTGACATTTCTGCAATACCGCCTGCATTATCAGCAATTGGGCCATATGTATCTACAGATACTGTGGTAGCTACAAAAGATAACATTCCGATAGCAGCCATTGTAACACCATAGATCCCTGCAAAGTAGTAAGATGAAATAATGGCAGTTGCCAGAATACCGACAGGCAGCAGCACTGACTTCATTCCCGAACTGAGTCCGGTGGTGATTGTCAATGCGGTTCCCTGAACAGAAGATTTTGCAATATGCTGGGTTGGTTTATAATCATAACTTGTATAATATTCAGCAACCAGTCCTATTAAGACTCCGCTGACAATACCTGTGATAGAAGCAACCCAAGGTGACATGATTCCTATATTGAATCTTGCAGTTTCAATTGAAGTTTCTCCTCTGAACATGAAATATGTCAGAATCCCTGTTGTGATAACTGTGGTTGCTGCTGAAATCCAAACAGAAATATTCAATTCCTTATGTGGTTTTTCAGATACATTTTTCACTAGTAATGATAAGATACCAACCACACATGATAACAATCCGATAGCAGCGAATATGACAGGATAGGTAATCAGTTTCTGTACAAGTTCTGCTGAAATGGCATTGGTTCCCGCTTTATTTGAAATAAAGAACATATATGATGCCAATACGATACTTGATATGATAGCACCGACATAGCTTTCCAATAAATCTGCTCCCAGTCCGGCAACATCTCCAACATTGTCTCCAACGTTATCAGCAATAGTAGCAGGATTTCTCGGGTCATCTTCAGGAATATGAGCTTCTGTTTTACCAACAAGATCTGCTCCCATGTCTGCGGCTTTTGTGAATATGCCACCGCCTACTCTGTCAAACATGGCAATTAATGAACATCCGAGTGCATAACCTGAAATGGTCATTGTAAAGGGAATATAGTTTATACCGATCCAGTTTGTATGAATCGCAAGTTGTGCTGACTCCATCTGACCCATGATTTTACCAAATATGACAAAGACTATCAGCAGTCCCAGCATCGCAAATCCGCCAACTGATAATCCCATGACTGAACCACCACGAAAAGCGACTTTCAATGTCTGTCCAAGACTTTTTGTTTCTCTTGCTGTGTTGGAAACTCTGACATTGGCAAGTGTTGCCATTTTCATACCGACAAAACCTGCAGTTCCGCTCATGATTGCCCCTATGATAAAAGCAACACCGACATACCAGTTAACCACCACTCCTAAAAGAAGCGCTACCAGTAATGCTATTTTATACATGACCTTCAATTCGTGCAGTAAAAATGCATTAGCACCTTCTTGAATAGCCAGTGCAATTTCCTGCATTAAATCAGTTCCTGTTTTCAACTTTTTCACTTTATGAAAGCTTATATAAGCAAATAACAATGTAATCACTACCGCTGCTGCCATTATAATAAAACCTGACATAATATCCTCCAAATTTCTGTTCAATTTTGCTCAAAGTAATGCTACATTATTTATTTGTCAATGTCAATAAGTTGATATCAAATCTTTTATTAAATTATATTTGGCTTCTTTGATCCCCGGAACGGACATTATCTCCTCTATGCTTGTAAAAGCTCCATGCTGCAAACGATAGCTGATTATAGCGCCTGCAGTGCTTTCTCCGACCCCTGGCAGAAGCAGCAGCTGCTCAGCTGTTGCTGTATTAATATTGACTTTTCCTGAAATCAGTCCATTGACTTCATCGATTACAGTAGCATCACCGATATCATCAATAATGACTATTCCTTCTAAAAAATTCCTTTCTTTGATGACAATGGTGACATTGTCATTTATTTCATAAACGAGATTGATATTAGGGCTTGCATTATTAGTCACACCCCCGCAGAGATTAATGAGATCATTCAGGATGATCCCTTTTTTCACTTCCACAATCTTTGGTT
Organism: Clostridia bacterium; assembly: GCA_016938455.1. Lineage (GTDB taxonomy): Bacteria > Bacillota > Clostridia > DUPQ01 > DUPQ01 > JAFGUQ01. Next base: position 4,971 of record JAFGUQ010000271.1, on the reverse strand, counting down.
CATTGATTTCCCCTGTCATATATACTTTGATCAGACTGTCATCATCCACTTCATCCTCCAGTGTATCTTCGCTTTTTGACTCAATCATCTCTTATTCTGATGATGTGAAGTAAATCACATTTAAAACAGCGATTACCACTAAACCAATAAGTATATAAAATTTATTTTTAGATATAAAGTCAATAATATTCATAAGATTATTTTCGTTCACAGTTCGAATTTTCCTTTATTTGTCATTTAATTTTTATGACATTTGGAATTAACTTCTGATATAATATGATTATGAACAAAAGAGGAGTTTCTATGAAAAGACTGATAAGCATCATCATCATCATATTTTTGATATTCACAAATATTACTTTTGTAAGTGCTGAGGACAACACTCCTTTTTCTTATGTGGTCATCGACCGGTCAACCGGTGATGTTTTGCTTGAAAAAAATGCTGATGAAACCATTTACCCCGCCAGCACAACCAAAATACTGACTGCTATCGTCGCTCTCGAAAATGCAGGACTGTCTTCATATATGACCACCAGTAAGGTAGCCAGTGGTGAGCTTGAAGCTGGTGCAGTCAGACTCGGGTTGCTTCCCAACGAAAAAATGCAGTTTTATGATCTGCTACATGCATTACTTTTGAAAAGTGCTAATGATGTTGCGATTGTCATTGCCGAAAACATTGCTGACAGTGTTGAGGGATTTGCTGAAATGTCAAATGAATTCGCCAAAAGCATCGGTGCAGTCAACACTCATTTTACTAATCCACATGGATTGCATGACAGCGAGCATTATACTACTGCCTATGATTTAGCAGTCATTACAAGTTATGCACTTAAAAACTACGCCTTTTCATCAGTTGTGAGTAAAACCGACTATACACTTAATGCTACAGACGACCATGTCACTTTCCCGAGACTTGTTAATTCAAATCCTATTCTGGGGAAGAATGACGGTTATGATTTTCTCATCACCGGTGTTAAAACCGGTTACACAAGCAAAGCAAAATATGTTCTCGTGTCAAGTGCCCGTAATTATGATGGAAGAGAGGTTGTCTGTGTGGTGACAGGATGTGAGACGCGATTATTATCTAGTCAATATTCACTTAAACTAATTAATGAGGCGTTTAATAATTTCTCAATTCAATCTATTGTGAAACCCGGTGATATCGTTACTGACTATTTAGCCGGATCAGAGAGTATTCCTCTTGCATCATCAAAACAAGTTGACTATTTATTACCTAAAGATTCTCAGAAATGGCAGATTTCAAAAAACATAGATTTATATTATGACAATGTCAGCATTATTGAAAAAGGAGACATTCTTGGTGAACTGACATACACCTATGAGGATAAGCAGATCGGCCAGTCATATCTTGTAGCAACAGAAGAATTCCTGCCTTCTGGCATTGTAAAAGAGCATGATGTTCAATTGACTGATGAAAGTTTGATTGATAAATCTGACCATTACATCTGGTTTATTATTTCTGTGATTTGGGTTATAATGTTAATTGTATTATTTTATATCCTGTATATCAAAAAGCCAACAGAACAAAGGAGCAGACAAAATGATTGAAAACCTGGCGAATATCGAAGCAATGCTTGTAGGAATGTTTCTCATTCTTTTACTTGTGTCATTTGCTTTTCTGTTAATCATCATATATTTGAGCAACCGTGATAAAAGGAACATGAAACCTGTGCTTCGTGCTGTTTCAGACGAATCCGTCATTGAGGAACTCTACATTAAAATCAAGAACAACTCAAAAATGTATGCTGAGAATATCGTGATGATGACTGAAGACCAGAAATCTTCTGCACTGGTGGAGTCAGTGAATAATATCGGAATGATTGTTCTCAAGAATTATGGAAACAGTCCGGCCATTGATATCGAAATTCAAAAAATGGCCTATTGCAAACCTTCTGATGGAATGGAAAACAAATTATTTTCTTTACAGTGTGGTGAATACAGGGCTCTTCTATTAAGTATTCCAAGCGATCTTGTTAATCACCTTGGTATTAATAAAATATCTTTTTCCTGCAGGAATATTTTAAACAGTCGTTTCAATACTCAGTTTTCATATACAGTATCAAAAGCATTATCTAAAAAACTTGATGAAAAAAGCACACTTTATGTCATAGTGCAAGTATGAAAAAAGGAAGGTAACCCCTTCCTTTTTTATTATTTGACAACAATATTGATTAGCTTCTTTGGTACTGCAATGACTTTGATCACTGTAGAATCTTTAACCAGTTCTATGATGTCCTTATCGCTTTTCACCAGTCCTATCATTTCCTTGCTTGAAAGATCAGAAGAAATCATCATTTTATGTTTGACTTTTCCATTAAGCTGGATGACAATCTCCACTTGACTGTCAATTGTTTTCTCTTCATCATATTTTGGCCACTGCTGATCACTGATCATGGAATCAAATCCATTCATTTCCCACAGTTCTTCAGTGACATGCGGTGATACCGGATTCAACAGAATCAGAAACGTCGCGAACTCGTCCCTGGTCAGACTGCCTTTATGATAGATATCATTGGTCAATGCCATTAGAGTGGCAATCGCTGTATTAAATTTCAATGTTTCAAAATCATTGGTCACTTTCTTGATGGCTTTATGAAAACTGCTTTCAAGCTCTTTAGTGTATCCTTCACCATCAACCAGCATGTCAGATAATTTAAAAACTCTGTCTAAGAACCTTCTGCAACCCTTCACTCCATTCATTGACCATGGAACACTTTTTTCGAAATCTCCGATAAACATCTCATACATTCTTAATGTATCTGCTCCGTATTCGTCAATGACATCATCAGGATTAACCACATTACCTCTTGATTTTGACATTTTTTCATTGTTTTCTCCAAGTATCATTCCATGAGCTGTTCTTTTCAGATATGGCTCTTTTGTAGGAACCACACCGATATCATACAGGAAACGATGCCAGAATCTGGAATACAGTAAATGAAGCGTCACATGTTCCATTCCGCCATTATACCAGTCGACTGGAGTCCAGTATGTCAGCTTTTCCTTATCTGCCAGCTCGTTATCATTGTCTGGATCGATATACCTCAAATAGTACCATGAGGAACCTGCCCATTGGGGCATGGTATCAGTCTCTCTTTTAGCCGGTTTATGGCATTTAGGACAAGTGGTATTCACCCAGTCTGTGATTTTCAGTAAAGGTGATTCCCCGTTTTCAGTAGGCTCGTAGTTATCGATTTCAGGTAAAGTCAGCGGCAGTTCACTTTCATCCAGCGGAACCCAGCCACAGTCTTCACAATAAACCAGAGGAATAGGTTCTCCCCAGTAACGTTGCCTTGAGAATACCCAGTCTCTCAGCTTGTAATTGACCTTGCTGGTTCCGATTCCTTTTTCTTCCAGATATGCTATGATCTTTTCCTTAGCTTCAGCGACATTCAAACCGTTGATGATTCCTGAATTGACAAGAATTCCGGTTTCAATATCTGTAAATGCTTCTTCCTCAATGTTCCCGCCTTTAACGACCTCAATAATCGGCAAGTCAAATTTCCTGGCAAATTCATAATCTCTTGTGTCATGTCCGGGTACAGCCATGATGGCTCCGGTTCCATATGTCATCAGTACATAATCTGATACCCAGATTGGGATCTCTTTTTCATTGACAGGATTGACCGCAGTCAGCCCGATGATCTCTACGCCGGTTTTATCTTTATTCAATTCAGTTCTTTCAAGATCAGATTTTCCTGCTGCTTCAGCTTCATAGGCCATGATCTGATCATAATTACTGATCTTATTCCTGTATTTCTCAATTAATGGATGCTCTGGTGAAATAACCATATATGTCGCTCCATATAAAGTGTCAGGTCTGGTGGTATACACACGCAGTGAGTCATCTGTACCTGTAATGGCAAAATCCACCTCTGCTCCATATGATCTTCCTATCCAGTTTTTCTGCTGGGTTTTTATGTTCTCAAGATAATCAACATCGTCTAAACCTTCAATTAATTTATCAGCATAATCGGTTATTTTCAGCATCCACTGGCTTTTCAGTTTTCTGACCACATCGCTGCTGCAACGTTCACATTTTCCGTTAACCACTTCTTCATTAGCCAGTCCGACTTTGCATGATGTGCAGAAATTAATGTTCATTTCCTTTTTATATGCCAAACCATTTTCAAACAGTTTCAGGAATATCCATTGAGTCCATTTATAATATTTAGGATCAGTGGTGTTGATTTCCCTGTCCCAGTCAAAAGAATATCCAATTGATTTCAACTGTTCTTTAAATCTTGCAATGTTCTTCTTTGTCACTTCAGCAGGATGTACTTTATTTAATATGGCATAATTTTCTGTAGGAAGTCCAAAAGCATCCCATCCCATCGGGAAGAGAACATTATACCCGTCAAGCCTTCTTTTCCTGGCAACGATATCAAGTGCAGTATATGGCCTTGGATGTCCGACATGAAGACCTGTTCCGGAAGGATATGGAAATTCAATCAATGCATAATATTTTGGTTTATCATGATTGTCCTTCACTTTGAATGTTTTTAAAGCATCCCACTTTTCCTGCCACTTTTTTTCAATGATTTTCGCATTATATTCTTTCATTTTTCTGCCCTTTCCATATAAAAAATCCTTTCATCTCAATTAGAGACGAAAGGACTAATTCCGCGGTACCACTCTAGTTAGCAAAGATAATCTCTGCTCCCTTAATTTTGATAACGATGTCATCACCGTTCCGGGTTACTGTTTTCCCCCGGAAAGTTCCGAAACGAGTTCGATTCTACTTTTTTATTGTTTCTCACCAGCCAACAACTCTCTTTAAAAAAATAATCATCTACTACTTTTCTTCATCACTTTTACTTTAGTTGATTTTAACAGAAAACTATTGAAATATCAATACATTACTTATACAAGCTTTAAAAAGATGCTGACAAGGTTCGGGTCAAACTGCTTTCCACTGTTCTTTTTAATCTCTAGTTTGGCAATTTCCTT
>JAFGUQ010000004.1 GCA_016938455.1 Clostridia bacterium | reverse complement strand
TGGTAAAAGACTGGGATACGATGTATCAGAAAAATGATCACCGACTGAAATTATAGAAAACGAGGCAACATGGAAGTATCAATTGTATTAAATCAGGTATTAATCCTATTCATCATCTTGATTGTGGGTTATATCGCCAATAAACTGAAAATCATATCGGATGACCTGAATAAAAAACTCTCAAATCTGATTGTCAAGATTACCATGCCGGCGATCATACTGGTCTCTACTCAAATTGAGTTCAGCAAAGAGAACCTGACAAACACTCTATGGATTCTTGTCATTTCCTTTACTTTTTTCATCATTTCCATTCTGGTCTCACAGCTGCTTTACCGGAATTCCAGTGATGACAGAAAACCTGTTTTAAAGTTTGCAACCTCATTTTCTAACTGCGGTTATATGGGATTTCCTATACTTTATGGTCTTTTCGGTGATATCGGCATTTTCTATGGTGCTATTTTTCAGATTCCTTTCAATATTTTCATATGGACATATGGGGTCATCATTTTCAAGAAACATAATGATGTGAAACAGATGCTAAAGGATGTTCTTAATCCTTCCATCATAGCTCTTTTTCTCGGATTCATCCTGATGGCATTCAATTGGAAAATACCAGATCCTTTTTACAGTTCTTTAAACTATATCGGCGGATTGACAACACCGCTGTCAATGCTGGTCATCGGTGCTACCCTGGGAACAATCAGACTTCGTGAAGTGCTGAAAGATAAGATGGTCTACATCGTATCACTTCTCAGGCTCATATTGATTCCTGTGTTATGCTATTTTTCATTTGTTCTTTTTAACCCGCCTAAAATGGCACTGACCATCTGCGTGCTGCTGCTCGCCATGCCAAGTGCAGCAGCCACCACAATTTTTGCACAGGAATATAATGGAAACGCAAAGCTTGCTGCAGGGGTAGTCTCCTTTTCCACTTTCGCATCACTGCTCACTATTCCGCTCATGATGTATTTAGTTGTATAGTATCTTGAAACAATATATAATTGAATTGCAAGGGGAAAAACATGAAAAAGATTCTTTTGAGCATCGTGTTTCCATTTTTAATATTATTATCAGTTGTTTTCGCAATCAGTGCTATAATTTATCAATATCAGAAAGCAAGTATTTTGGAAAGCACCAAAATACAGATAGAGAATGACACTTCCAGTTATGAAAAACTGATTATAGGACAGACAGAACAGGTCATTTCAGATACATTGTTTTTAACTTCCATGGTCAAGGAGATGTTCATCAGCTCGTTTGATCAGCCCACTTCTGAAGATTACAATAAAATCGATCTTTTCAACCATTCCATCATCAATTTGTGTAACAACAGAAGTGATTACTATGGGGTGAGAATCATCGATTTTAATGGGAGGGAGCTATTCAATCTTCATTATTACAATGATGGATTCTACTCGTTTTTAAACAAGAACATAAGTTATCATGAAGATGAAGATTTCAGAAAAGCAAAGTTTCTTGATTATGGGCGAGTCTACATTTCTGATATCAAATCAAATAAAACAATGGCGGTATATTCTACTATCTATAATTACAGTGGCCAACCTATTGGTGTACTTGTGATAGAAGCTTACTCAGATATTATTCTTGCTAACATCAATGAATTATCTCCTTATCAGTATGAGTACGTGGATATAAGGGGGAATGTTGTTAAAAGCGAACTTCTTGATGAAGACCTTGCTAATTTAAATATGAAAGATGTCAATCCAAAACTTTATGACGATATTGTTTTCTATAATGAAGGCTATTATACTGATAAAGATACATTTGCTTATTATGAAGCGGTTAATCTATATGGTAATCATATCGATTCATATCCTCGAACACTATTTCTGATTACCTATCTGAAAGATGATTATTACAAGAACATATATAAACCGCTTGAAAGGAAATTTCTGCTCAACATGATTCTTGGTTTTCTGATTGTGGCTTCAATCACTGCTTTATGGGCTTCTTTCAGAATAAAAGAGCAGAATTACAAAAAAGAGCTGAAAACACTTGCTTTCAGGGATCATCTTACTAATATTTATAACAGGGAATTTTTCATGACAGAGCTGTCTCATAAAATCATCAAGGAAAAACCTTTTTCTATTATTTTCTTTGATGTAGATGATTTCAAGAATATCAATGACACATATGGACATGACTGTGGAGATTACATTCTGGTGGAGATATCAAAAAGAATTCTTGGCGTATTACGTGGAAACGACATGGTCGCCAGAATCGGAGGAGATGAATTCAATGTCTGTATTGACAATGTTGTTGACAGGCAAATAACCGAGAGCATTTTAAAGAGAATCATGAAGGCTTTCCAGGTGCCGATCAAATATAGTGACAATGAAATATTCATTTCCTTCAGTATGGGTATTTCATTGTTTCCAGGAGATGCACTCACATTGAATGATGTGCTTATCAAAGCAGATACGGCGATGTACTATATCAAGAAGCACAGGAAAAACGGATACAAGTTTTATGCTGATTTGGAGCAGGAAGACAGGTATAACGAAAAACTCCATCTAAGCACCTGATTACCAACATTCAAAAGATATGAAAGGCAACGTGATGAATTGCCTTTTTTAATGTATAATAATAGTAATAAATGAAGGGAGTCTCCTGATGATTCATGAAGATTATATTATAAGTTTAATAAGAAGAGCGATGGAATTCATCTCAAAAGCACTTGGATTGGCAAAAGAAGGTGAGTTTTTACAAAGTGAAGGGATTTTGAAAGACTCATTTGAGGATATTACCGGAATCAATGCTGATACGTTAATAAGCATGGATATTGACAGCATGAATTTAATGCTCGGTGATAATGTGGCAGAACTGATTGTGACTGCCGAGTATTTCAAGGCACTGGGTAAAGTATATAAGGAAAAAGCGGATCTCGACGGGTTCATCCTTTATTACAAGAAAGGCCTATACCTGCTTCTTTCCAATTATCATCGTAAAGTTTATGAAATCAATATGAACATTCTCCTATTTTATGCACAGATAAGACACTACCTTGATGATGAGAAATATTTGAGAATCATGTTCGATTTCTTTATGGACAGATGTGCTTATAAAAAAGCACTCGAAGTCATCTATATGATGACTGAGATCACAGATGACAAAGAAGGTGTGCTTTTATATGGTGAAAATTTCTTTGACACTGTTTTGAGAAGCAGCCCTGAAAACATGGAAAAAGCCAAATGGTCCTATGATGAAGCAGAGAAAAGCAAAGTGGAATTTGACAAATTGAAAACCATCTAAATTAATTATTCG
>JAFGUQ010000270.1 GCA_016938455.1 Clostridia bacterium | reverse complement strand
CTTGCAAGTCGCTTCGGGGTTCGTCGGCAACTACGCCCCTCGTGGACTTTCACCACAGATTGACGGCATGCCCGTCATACAACAAAAGAGCCTGATTACAGCAATAATCAGGCTCTTCTCAATTGATTTCTATTTTTTCCTGTCTGTATAGGTAGTGTGTAACAAGTGATGTGACTTTTCACCCAGTGGCTCAATGAGGAAGTCCTTGTATAATTCTTTGACTGCGGGATTTTCATGAGATTTACGTAAGGGTAGACCAAGATCGGCTTCATAAATGGCATTCATTCTTTTCGTCCGAAGTTCATCAGTTCCCCCAATTGGCTGACCACCACCACCTATGCAACCGCCGGGACAGCACATGATCTCTATGAAAGTATAATCTGCTTTTCCCGATTTTATTAATTCCATGACTTTCCGGGCTTTTGATAGTGAGTGAGCAACAGCTACCTTGACGATGGTCCCGTCTAGATCCACTTCAGCCTCTTTGATTCCTTCGAGACCACGAACTCCTTTAAAATCCAGATTCTGAAGAGCTTTTCCAGTCACTACTTCATAAACAGTACGAAGGGCAGCTTCCATAACACCTCCTGTGGCACCGAAGATAGCAGCAGCTCCGGTTGAAATGCCAAATGGAGCATCATAATCACTATCTTCAAGAAGGTTGAAATCAACTCCCGCCTGCCGAAGCATCTTCCCAAGTTCTCTTGTTGTCAGCACGACATCAACATCATAATTGATTCCATCAGCACGCATTTCAGGACGTTTCGCTTCAAATTTCTTCGCGGTGCAAGGCATGATGGAGACACTGAAGATATCTTCTGGTCTGATTCCTGACTTTTCAGAATAGTAACTTTTCGCAAGTGCACCGAACATCTGCTGAGGGGATTTACATGAAGAAAGATGTGGTAGAAGTTCCGGGTAATACTGTTCAATAAAATTGATCCATCCAGGACTGCAGGAAGTCAGCATCGGTAAGACCCCACCTTCTTTGATTCTTTTCAGAAGTTCATGGCCTTCCTCAATAATGGTCAGATCCGCAGTAAAATCAGTATCAAACACCTTGTCAAAACCCAGTTCCCTTAAAGATGCGACTAATTTACCTGTGACAATACTTCCAGGTTCAAGACCGAATTCCTCTCCTAAAGATACCCTGACAGCCGGAGCAGTCTGAACGACAACGGTTTTAGCAGGATTATTGATGGCTTCCCATACTTTTTCGATGTCTTCTTTCTCTGTAATCGCAGCTACCGGACAGACGGCAGAACATTGACCACAAGAGACACATGCTGCGTTATTCAGATACATTCCGAAGGCAGGTTTTACATTAACAGAATCTGCTCTTCCGATATAGTCAAGTATAGCTAACCCCTGCACCTGGCTGCACATCTGAATGCATCGGCCACATTTGATGCATTTATTCTGGTTTCGTTCAATCGAAGGGCTGGAAGTGTCAATTTCCTGTCTGATCAATACATTTGTAAAAGGACTCTCACGTACTCCGATATTGGCGGCAATTGCCTGCAAAGAACATTTCGTATTACGCTTACAGGCAATACAATTTAAATCATGGTTGGCAAGAAGCAGTTCTATGACAACCTTTCTGGCTTGTCTCACTTTTTTTGTATTTGTCCTTATAATCATACCTTCCTTGACAGCAGTGGCACAAGAAGCTTGTAATGTTCTGAAACCTTCCACTTCAACAACACAGACCCTGCAGTTGGCTTTAACTTCCTGGTCAGGATGATAACAAAGATTGGGAATTGTAATTCCTATCTCCTTTGCTGCGTTTAAAATGGTAGTTCCTTCGGGTACTTTTACTTCTTTGTTGTTGATTTTAATATTTATCATATTCATCATATCCTCCTATTTCACTGCAGATGCAGTGGTATGTATCCTGTCTGTGAATTCCTCTCTGAAATATTCCAGTACCTTTTTAACAGACGTGGGTGCCGCCTGTCCAAGACCGCAGATGGAGGTAAGACTGATTGTTTCTATAAGAATTTCAAGTAGTTGAAGATCGCTTTCCTTTGCAGATTCGTCAATGAACCGGTCAAGGAGAATCAGAATCTGTAATAAACCTTCTCTGCAGGGAGTACATTTTCCACAAGATTCATGATGAAAAAACTGGATGTTTCGTTTCAGAATATCCAATATATCAATGCGGTCATCCATGACTATTATTGCTCCGGAACCGAAACTCATATCATGTTTTCTCATTTCATCACTGTCTAGTCTGATTTGAAGCATACTCTCAGGAATAACAGGACCTGAAGCTCCCCCAAGTTGAACCATCCTTATTTTTCTGTTTCTGGGAACACCCATTCCCAGTTCATCAATGATATCTTTTATGGTGGTCCCCAGTTCAACTTCATATAATCCTGGACGTCTGATATTTCCGCTTAAGCAGACAAGCTTTGTTCCGGTTGAAGAAACTGTCCCGATTTTTTTAAATTCCTTTCCTCCCAGTTTCAGAATATGAGGGATATTACAGAATGTCTCAACATTATTAATCTGAGTCGGCTTATTATATAATCCGCAAATGGTTGGAAAAGGCGGTTTGTATGTAGCTCGACCTGAGCGGCCTTCAAGTGTCGCCAAGAGAGAGAATTCTTCACCGCAGACATAAGCACCTGCACCGGTATAGATTTCAATATCAAAGGAAAAGCCTGAATCAAGAATGTTATCTCCAAGATATCCCCTTGCGCGAGCCTGCTCCAAAGCATTCTCAACAATCTTAGCTGCCTTGATGTATTCCCCGCGGATGAAAAAATAACCATAATTGATTTTAGAAGCAAAAGCGCAGATGATGATTCCTTCAATTATCTGATGGGGGTCATTTTCCATCAGATATCTGTCTTTGAAATTACCGGGTTCACCTTCATCTGCGTTACAGATGATATATTTGGGAAATCCGTCAGCCTGATTCACTGCTTCCATCTTAAGACCAGTTGGAAAAGCGGCACCGCCGCGACCTTTTAAATCAGATATCTTGATTTCATTTATGATGTCTTTACCATCAAGCTTAATGGCTTTTTCCAGTTCGCTGTAACCACCTTCTCTGATATAGTCATCAATGGATTCAGGATTGATGACACCAAAATTTTTAGTAAGCATTTTTCTGGTTAATTCATTACTGTTCATTGTTTTTCCTCCTGTATGAATCTAAGATGGAGATGATCTTGTCGCGAGTCAGGTTCCCATAAAGATTTTCACCAATCTGCATGACCGGTGCTTTGTCACAGCAGCCAAGACAGCTGGAAAACTCTAGTGTGAACAACTCATCCTCAGTTGTCTGTCCCATTTTTATGCCAAGATTCTTTTCAAGCTCTTCCACGATGTTCACTGAATTATTGACATAGCAGGGGACATCATAACAAACCTGAATGATGTATTTACCTCTGCTTTCTGTCGATAAAAGAGAGTAAAAAGATGCCACACTTGAAATTCTGCTGAGAGGGATTCCTGTTTCTTCTGCAAATTCCCTTAAATCATCTTCAGTCAGATAATTACATAATGTGCTGTTCTGATATTCCAGCAGGCTACTGATCAGCTTATCTGGTGTTCTCCCGTTTTTATCAAGAATTTCACTGATTTTCATTTGATACCTCCTTATAAATATGATAGAAGGTCCAAAACAGTTTAGTCACAATAATATCCCCATGTCTTAATTCTGGACGTCCTAAAAGGTCACCCCATTGTAAGAATAAAAGTGATTAATATCGGCTAAATTTTGAATGTAAAAGTATTTATGATAATACTATAGTATACAACCGTGACAAAGATTTCAAGTAGTTTTGTTTTTTTCCAGGAATAATTTGAAATGATGACACATTGTATTTACCGTTTTTATGTCTCTATTCAGAAGCAGAGGCATATTATGTATATCGTGTTGTCAATAATGAAATGTTCAAGCAGTTTGTGGAAGTGGGAATTACCAATGGATCTTTCATTGAAATAAAAAGCGGAATTCAAGAAGGCGACTTTGTTCTTAAAGTCAAATAAAAACCCGGTTCATCAACCGGGTTTTCTGTTATGAAATTTTCTTAATATTTGCTTCTGACGGTATATTTAGTGTGAAGGAGTTCATGAGATTTGTGTCCCAGCGGTTTTCCTAAAAAGTCTGCGTAAATTTTTGTGATATCAGGATTTTCGTGAGATTTTCTTAAGACCTTCCCTTCATCTTCCTTGTAAATGGCATGCATTCTCTTTTCTCTGGTAGTGGCATCTTTTGGCCTTGGCTGTCCACCGCCACTGATGCATCCACCAGGACAAGCCATCACTTCAATGAAGTGGTAAGGGCTGTCGCCGCTTTCAATCTGGTCTAATAAAATAGAAGCACCTAAGAGCCCGCTTGTCACAGCGACATTAACTGTGACACCTTCAAGGAATGACCATTGCTCAAGAGGTTTTTCAATGGTGATGCTTGCGGTTTTAATTCGTTCAAGTCCCACGATTGGTGTGACATGCAATCCTTTGAAAGGAAGTTCTCTTCCTGTGATCAACTCATAGACAGTTCTCAATGCTGCTTCCATTACTCCACCGGTGGTACCAAAGATGTCTGCTGCACCGCTTGACAGGCCAAGAGGGCTGTCAAAGGTTCCATCTGAAAGCTTTGTGAATTCTATGCCGCTTTCCTTGATCATTTTTGCAAGTTCTCTGGTGGTCAACACAGCATCTACATTCTTAAGACCGTTATTCGTCATTTCAGGTCTGGTTATTTCATACTTCTTTGCCGTACATGGCATAACAGAGACAACATACATATCTTCCGGATTGATTCCGCTTTTTTCTGCAAAGTATGTTTTTGCCAATGCTCCAAGCATCATGTGAGGAGACTTACAAGAAGAAAGATTTGGCAACTGATCACTGTAGTAATGTTCAATATATTTTATCCATCCGGGAGAGCAGCTGGTAATCATCGGCAATGTATCATTGACATCTGAGTGCATTCCTAATGCCTCTACCTGCTCTTTTGTGATTTTACCCTGTTTATAGACACTGTCTACAATTCTGTTTAAAAACTCTGTTCCTTCTTCAATGATTGTCAGATCAGCGGTGAAATTGGTATCAAACACATAATCAAAACCCATATCTCTCAGAGACTGAGCCATTTTACCGGTGACTAGGGTTCCTGCCTCATATCCGAATTCTTCTCCAAGGGCGGCTCTGATGGCGGGAGCTGTCTGAACGATAACCACTTTTGAAGGATCAGCTAAGGCTGCAAAAACATCTTTTGTCGAGTCATTTTCATGAAGCGCATTAACAGGGCAGACAACAGTACACTGGCCGCAGTTGGTGCATGAGGCGTCTCCAATCAAAATATCTTCTCCAGGACTGATGGCTGTTTTAAAACCTCTGCCCTGTGCATTTAAGACACCAACTCCCTGAACTTCGTTGCAAACCGTGACGCATCTTCTGCAGAGAATACATTTCGCTGCATCCCTGACAATGGAAGGGCTGCTGAAATCTACGAATTTCTTTGATTTTTCACCGTCAAAGGATGACTCTTCTACTCTGATGATTTCACCAAGCGCCTGTAATTCGCAACTCTGGTTTCTGTCACAGACCAGACAGTCTTTTGGATGATCAGAGAGAATCAGTTCGTAAAGGACCTTCCTGGCTGATAATACTCTCGGGGAATTAGTTTTAACTATCATTTTATCTTTTACTTCAGTGACACATGAAGCCATAAGATTTTTCGAGCCTTCTACTTCCACGACACAAATTCTGCATGAACTCAGTTTATGAACATCTTCAAGATAACAGAGTGTAGGTATGTAAATATCATTGTCTTTTGCTGCCTGTAAAATAGTGGCTCCTTCCTTTGCCTTTATTTCCTTGTTGTTTATAATTAAACTAACCATTTTTTACCTCCTCCTTAACACTTTCTGTCGCATCGTAAGCAACGCATGGCTTCAGCAATGGCATTTAGTTTATGGAAACCTCTGGCCACTTCTTCAAAGTTGTTCTTGCGGTAATTCGCATCAAGAAATTCCATTTCAAACCGGTTGTGTTCAAGAAGTTCACCTTCATCAAACTCCATCGGGATATTGATTTTCTCACCTTTGTTAAGAACACCGTTTCCGCCAAGATAGATATCGATGGAAGAAGCTGCTCTTTTCCCGTCGGCTATTGCAGTAATGACTGCATCTGGCCCTCTCACGACATCTCCGCCGGAGAATACACCATTCATTGATGTCATCATAGTGTTCTTATCTGTTTCAAAAGTTCCCCACTTTGTCACTTTCACTTCTTCTTTGTCGATGAAAGGCAAGTCAGCATATTGGCTGACAGCAGGAATTACCAGATCAGCTTCGATAATATATTTTTTATCCAGACATTCTTTTGGCTTTCTTCGACCGGTACTGTCAAATTCGCAAAGTGTCATGTCAGCACATTCGATTCCTGTAATTTTTTCATCTCCCAGGAAACGGAGTGTGGCAATTTTAGTTTTCAGAATGATACCTTCTTCAATAGCATCTTCAATCTCTCTTTTATCTGCAGGCATATCTTCATAATCCCTGCGATAAAGTATGCTGACGCTTTCCGCACCTATTCGAAGAGCTACTCTGGCAGCGTCAAGTGCTGTATTTCCTCCGCCGATGACACAGACTTTTCCGCTTACTTCTTTCAGATTACCAAGATTGACATCTTTGAGAAAATCAAGGCCATGATAAACCCCCGGCAGTTTTTCTCCTTCGATTCCGATATCTCTTGAATATTGAGTTCCTGTGGCAATGTAAACGGCATGATGTTTCTGTCTTAGTTTATCAAAGGTAATATCTTTACCGACTTCGGTACTGGTTTTCACCTGAATGCCGACTTTTTTTATGTTTTCAATTTCTTTTTTCAGAATTTCCTTTGGAAGTCTGTACTCAGGAATGGCATAAAGAAGCATTCCTCCCAAGGTGTCTTCCTGCTCATAAATTGTCACTTCATAACCGAGTCTTCTCATATAGTATGCGCATGACAAACCGGAAGGACCTCCGCCAACAATACCAATGGACTTGTTTTTGCTGGGGTAGATAACATCAGTGACAGGAAGGTCTCTCTTCATGACCTCATCTGCTGCATAACGTTTTAAATCCATAATAGCAAGAGGTTCATCCAACTGACTTCTCCTGCATGCACTTTCACACTGATGAGTACATACTCTCCCGCAAACTGATGGAAGGGGATTTTCCTGTCTGATCAGATTATAGGCATCGAGGACTCTGCCTGCTGCAATCAAGGCGATGTACCCTGGAATATTGACTCCGGCCGGACAGGCATTTTCACATGGAGAAATAAAGAGATCACTGCATACACCGGCGCGGCAGTATTTATCGTAGATATGCTCTTCATATTCTTCTCTGAAATATTTAATGGTGCTTAGCACAGGATTTGGTGCAGTCTGTCCCAGTCCGCAAAGAGCAGTATCTTTAATAGCTTTTCCTAAACGTTCCAACTGCTCAATATCACCTGGTTTTCCGTTTCCTTTTGTGATTCTTTCAAGAATTTCAAGCATTCTCTTGGTTCCGAGACGACAGGCGACACACTTTCCGCA
Source organism: Clostridia bacterium (assembly GCA_016938455.1). GTDB lineage: Bacteria > Bacillota > Clostridia > DUPQ01 > DUPQ01 > JAFGUQ01. Next base: position 2,032 of record JAFGUQ010000270.1, on the reverse strand, counting down.
GGATTCTTCCTGGACAAATTCCATGAAGAACCTGGCGACATCCACCATACAGGTGTCTTCATCCATACAGATTAAACCGCCTGAACCCATGATGGCTCCTAAAGAGACCAGAGAATCATAATCAATAGGAGTGTTCAAATGTTCGCTGGTCAGACATCCTCCTGAGGGACCACCGGTCTGTGCTACTTTGAATTTCTTTCCTTTCGGGATTCCGCCGCCGACATCATAAATGATTTCACCTAAAGTAACTCCCATTGGCACTTCTACAATACCAGTATTATTGATATCACCTGCGAGGGCAAAGACTTTGGTTCCTGTACTTTTCTCGGTTCCTATTTTATTGAACCATTCGCTTCCTTTAAGAATAATAGCTGAAATATTTCCGAATGTTTCCACATTATTGATAATGGTAGGTTTTTCAAACAGCCCTTTATCTGATGGATAAGGAGGCTTTTGTTTTGGTTCTCCTCTTTTACCTTCAACAGAAGCGATTAAAGCGGTCTCTTCACCACAGACAAAAGCACCTGCTCCGATTCTCACTTCAAGATCAAATGAAAATTGGGTTCCTAAAATGCTGTTGCCAAGCAGTCCGTTTTCTCTGGCTTGTTTTATAGCATACTCGAGCCTTTCCACGGCTAAGGGGTACTCAGCCCTGACATAAACATATCCTTTTTTTGAACCGATAGCATAGGCAGCAATGGCCATGCCTTCAATCAGACAATGGGCATCTCCTTCGATCAGGCTTCGATCCATGAAAGCTCCTGGATCTCCTTCATCTGCATTACAGATAACATATTTTTCATCCCCTTTTGAGTTTCTGGCCAGTTTCCATTTTAAACCTGTTGGGAATCCGCCGCCGCCACGGCCTCTTAATCGGGAATTAGTGATTTCATTGATTACCTCTTCGCTGCTCATGCTGTTAAGCACCTTGTAAAGAGCATAATACCCATCTCTCGAAATGTATTCTTCAATGGATGAAAAATCGATTTCTCCACATTTATCAAGTACAATCTTATTCTGACTCTTAAAGAACTGAATGTCCTTAACATATGGAACCACCTTATTTGTTTTTTGTTCTTTGTAACAGTAATCATTGATGATTTGTCCGTTGATGATATGTCTGCTGACTATATCAGCCATATATTCAGGTTTCAGATTACAGTAAAAGACACCACCGGGCTGAATAATCATTGCCGGACCGATGTTGCAAGTTCCCATGCAGCCGGTCAGTTTGATTTTAATGGTTTTGTCCATCTCTGCTTTCTTTATTGCTTTTAAAAGAGCTTCTTTGACAAGCTGACAATCAGAAGAAATACAGCCTGCTCCAGAGCATATCAAAATGGTGACATCCACGTTTTCCTGTTCTTTGATATATTTGTTTTTGATGAAATCCAGTTTTTCTTTTCCGGTTATTGTCTGTGTATTCATTTTTTATCCTCCTAACTATACTGATCTAAGATCTGCTTCAATTTGTTAGGATTTACTCTTTTATATACTTTGTCGTCAATTGCCATAGCTGGAGCCAATCCACATGCACCGATACATCTCATCACTTCAAATGAGAACTTCATATCCGGAGTAGTTTCACCTACATCAATGGAAAGAAGCTCTTTGATTTTCTCAATTAGCTTTGTGCCGCCCCTGACATAGCAGGCGGTACCAAGACAAATCTTAATTGTGTGTCTTCCTTTGGGGAGTGTTGAAAAGTATGAATAAAAAGAAACCACACCGCATACTTTAGAATATGGCATGGATAATTCTTTAGCAATAAATTTGAGTACATTTTCCGGTAAATACCCAAAGATTACCTGAGCAATGTGTAAGATCTGTATTAGATTGCTTTCTTTTGCTTCATAGTTTTCAATAGTAGTCGTAAGAAGCTCAAACTGTTTGATTTCGCTTAGTTGACTACACATCTGCCGATTCAGCTGATTGACCATAATATAACCTCTCTCATATATCTATTTATTTCCTCTGTTTTTCTCCCGTTTTCGTAGAATTTCATATACATTTAATTTATTTGCCATCAGCT
>JAFGUQ010000269.1 GCA_016938455.1 Clostridia bacterium | reverse complement strand
TTTTAGTACAGTTTTCACCTGTGTTTTCTATCGAGGGTTATACCAAAGGAGAGGCACATGGAGTTTGTACTTCTACTGTGTTCTCTAACAAGAGCAACTTCCATCTCAAAGCATGAAGAGATTGCATTTCTGCTGTGATATTAGGTGAAGGATATGTTGTTAAAGAAGGTTGTAAGTCAATAACTAATGATTTTCTGAAAATAGGACTACTTATTAAATTTGCTTGACAAATAATGGTATCAATAGGAAAATGTTATAAAGGATAAAAGAGGTGGTGGACGATATGTGGATTAATCCATATGAAAACAGATTCAATGATGATTTTATGCAGATCAGAAGTAATTTCCATACTCATGCTGGTCAAATTGACGGGTGTTCAGTCAATACAATTGCAGATACAACAGCCTTATATGAAAAACTGGGATACGGGTTGCTTTGCATTTCGAATCATAACAGATTTACACCGATGCAGCAGACAAATAAACCTGATATGCCTATGAAATTTCTTGATGGGTATGAACATACATGCGAACAGCATATGCTCTGCCTTGGTGTGAATAAAGAGTATGATATTACTCTTCCTTACCAGGATATCATTGACGATGTCAATAAGAATAACGGATTAGTAATTCTTTGTCATCCAAACTGGATAAGGGAAGATTTCTGGACAAATGAAAGCCTATTAACATTGACAGATTATAGTGGTATTGAGATTGTCAATGGTGTTATTTCTCGGCTCGAAGGTTCTGGAATTGCCACAAAAGAGTGGGATATGCTTCTTACAGCAGGAAAAAAAGTATGGGGATTCGGAACTGATGATTACCACTGGCAGTCAGATGCCGGAAAAGCTTTTACAATGATTCTTTCCAGATTAAACAGTCCTGATGACTGTCTGAAAGCCATAAATGAAGGTGCTCATTATGCATCCACTGGATTAAAGCTTGTGAGACTTAGTGTTGAAGGAAACAGACTGTATTGTGAAGCCTCCAGAATGATTAAGACACATCTCAAAAATTATACTTATCGTTTTTACGGGAAAGAAGGTATTCTTCTAAAAGAAGACTTTGCACCTTCATCATATTGTGAACTGAAGAAAGAATATGGATATATCAGGATACAGGTTATTAATGAAGAGGGTAAAATGTTATGGACTCAACCTGTTTATGTTGAGCAATGGTTTGATTGAACCACAATAAATAAGTGGTTGATATTGACACTTATGCATTAGATGCATATAATATACCTAATATATAAATGCAATGACTCAGAAAGAGTAGTTTTTTTAATTCTTACAGAAAGTGGATGGGTGATGGAAATCCATAGATAGAAAAAACGAAAATCATCTGTGAGCAGTCTGACTGAAAAAAAAGTAAGTCGTGACCGGTGAACACCGTTATATGAATCAAGAGGCTTTATAAAAGCAATTTGGGTGGTACCGCGGAATATCTCTTTCGTCCCTTACAGGATGACAGAGATTTTTTTTATATAAACAGGAGGATGAAATGTATAAAAAGGTTGACACGAATCTAAATTTTGCCAATAGGGAAGATAAAACAATTGAATTCTGGAAGCAGAATGATATCTTTCAGAAAAGTATTGATCAGCGGTCAGAATGTGAATTATTCACTTTTTATGATGGGCCGCCGACAGCTAACGGAAAACCTCATATCGGACATGTATTGACAAGAGCCATAAAGGATCTGATTCCAAGATACAAAACCATGAAGGGATATCAGGTGCTTAGAAAAGCCGGATGGGACACACACGGACTTCCTGTGGAACTGGAAGTTGAGAAAGTGCTTGGAATTAACGGAAAACCTGAAATTGAAAAATATGGTGTAGAACCATTTATTAAGAAATGCAAAGAAAGTGTATGGAAATACCAGAATGAGTGGGAAGTCATGTCTGAAAAAGTCGGATTCTGGGCAGACATGAAAAACCCTTATGTAACATATGATGACAACTATATAGAATCAGAGTGGTGGGCACTTAAAACCATCTGGGACAAAGGACTGCTGTATAAGGGATATAAAATTATTCCATACTGCCCAAGATGCGGAACATCGCTGTCATCACATGAAGTGGCACAAGGCTATCAGGATGTTAAAGAAACCTCCATTTATGTTAAGTTTACGGTCAGGAACATGGAAAATACTTATTTTGTTGCATGGACAACCACACCATGGACACTTCCGTCTAATTCAGGGTTGACAGTTGGTGCTGACATTGACTATGTGAAAGTGGATATCCATGGTGAATTTCTGATTTTAGCTAAAGAATTAGCAAAGACACTACTTGATCATTATCATATTGTTGAGGAATATAAAGGCAGCGACCTTGAACATATGGAATATGAACCGCTGTTTGATTTTGGAACATACAAAGAAAAAGGGTTTTATGTCTGCTTAGGTGACTTTGTCACCTTATCAGAAGGCACAGGGATTGTTCATACTGCCCCTGCCTTTGGTGAAGATGATGCTAGAGTAGGTAAAGCATATAAGCTTCCTTTTATTCAATATGTCAATGAACAGGGCCTGATGACTGAGGAGACACAATTTCTTGCTGGGAAGTTCGTAAAAGAAGCCGATCAATTAGTTATTGATGACCTTGAAAAAAGAGGGCATTTGCTTAAAGCAGTGGAATATGAACATTCTTATCCCTTCTGCTGGAGATGTGATACACCATTAATCTATTATGCAAGAAACTCATGGTTTATCGAAATGACAAAATTAAGGGATAATCTTCTTGTCAATAACAGTAAAATCAACTGGATACCTCAGACTATCGGAGAAAACAGATTCGGTAATTTCTTGAAAAATGTCGTTGACTGGGGAATCTCGAGAGAACGCTACTGGGGAACACCACTTCCTATCTGGGAATGTTCCTGCGGACACAGACATGCAATAGGCAGTAAAAAAGAGCTTATGGAAATGAGCACAAAACCATTAACCAGCATAGAACTTCATAAACCATACATTGACGAAGTACTTATTGAATGTCCAAAATGCGGCAGTGATATGAAAAGAGTCAGTGAAGTCATTGACTGCTGGTTTGATTCGGGCTCCATGCCATTTGCACAATGGCATTATCCATTTGAAAACAAGGATAAGTTCGAAAACAATTTCCCGGCTGATTTCATCTCAGAGGCAGTTGATCAGACAAGGGGCTGGTTTTATACTTTATTAGCCATATCTACCTTGCTGTTTGATGAAGCTCCTTTTAAGAATGTCATTGTATTAGGGCATGTGCAGGATAAAAATGGTGTGAAAATGAGCAAACACACCGGGAATGTCATTGAACCGCTGGAAGTAATCAATAATCAGGGAGCAGATGCTGTCAGATGGTATTTTTACACTGCCAGTGCACCATGGCTTCCAAGCCGATTCTACCATGATGCCGTATCTGAAGGTCAACGTAAATTCATGGGTACTTTCTGGAATACTTATGCTTTCTATATTATCTATGCAGATATTGACAAGTTTAATCCAACCAAATATACACTTGAGTATGAGAAACTGTCATTAATGGATAAATGGATATTGTCACTTTTAAACACATTAATAAAAGATGTGGATAATGATCTTAACAATTATAGAATCACAGAAGCCGGAAGAAGCCTGCAGAAATTTGTAGATGAATTAAGCAACTGGTATATCAGAAGAAGCAGAGAACGATTCTGGCAGGGAGAAGAGAATCAAGATAAAATTAATGCTTATATGACATTATATACTGTCTTGACCAATCTGACATTGCTTGCAGCACCGTTTGTTCCTTTCATGACAGAGGATATCTACCAGAATCTGGTGAGAAGTGTTGATGTCAATGCCAAAGAAAGTGTACACTTGTGTCTATATCCGAAAGCCAATGAATCATATATCAGCAAGGATGTTGAAAAGTACATGAACGATGTGCTTGAAATTGTGGTGCTGGGAAGAAGCATCAGAAATACTGCGAATCTTAAAAACAGGCAACCTCTGTCAAAGATCTATGTCTCCGGGAAAAATGACTTACCTGAGTTATATATGTCAATTTTACTTGAGGAACTTAACATAAAGAAAGTCGAATTTGTCGATGATGCTTCAGAATTTATCGATTACAAACTGAAACCTCAGTTAAAGACACTGGGAAGGAAATATGGAAAACTGATTCCAAAAATCTATAAAGCGCTGGAAGAAGCTGATGGTGGAAAAGTGATGAAGACTTTTGCAGAAGGGAAAAGCATTACTTTTGTCATAGACGGAGAAGAAGTGATACTTGAAAGTGATGATGTGTTGAGTGAAACCATCCAGAAAAAAGGGTATGTTTCTCTCAGTGAGAATGATGTTACTGTTGTCGTGGATACGAATCTGACAGATGCTTTGATTGAAGAAGGGTTCGTCAGGGAAATCATCAGTAAAGTTCAGACCATGAGAAAAGAAGCCTCATTTGAAGTGGTGGATAATATTGAAATTGCTGTTTATGAGAATGCAGCAATAGAAAACATAGTGAAGAAGAACTGGGAATTCATTGCTTCGGAAACACTGGCACAAAAACTTTTTACAGCTCCTTTCAAAGCAGATTATGAAAAAGAATGGAACATCAATGGTGAAGTGACCATGATGTCAGTAAAAAAAGTCTGATTATTTACATCCTAAGCTAAAAACTTAGGATGTTTTTTTTATTGAAAAAATGTATAATAAAAACATGATTGAAAAAATTAAAAAAATAATTTTGATAGTGGTAACAATCCTGCTGATAGCAGGTCTTGCTGCATGTGAAAAAGAAGAACCTGTAGTGAGCAAAGATAATACTTTTGAGATTTATCTTGCAACATTGAAGAGTGTGAGTGAATTCGGACCTTATGATTATGAAAATCTTGAACTTTATGACACTCCTGTCATCACAGGTGATGATATCAGAGCTTACTACTGGCAGAATCATGAAATTGAGGTCACATCCTCATATATAGAATCATTAAACAAAAGCAACTCATCTACAAATACCATGTATTATGAAAATGGTGAGTACAGGGAATATGTCATGGGGGGGAGTCGTCTTCTGACATCATTTCAGCTTGACTGCTTTGTCATCATCGTTGATGGCATCAGAGTCTACTCAGGAACATTTCCTGACAAACCATCTGACTCTTTTAAACAAAAAGATATTTTCATTGGTGATGTGTCAGATACGGATTTCAAGATCTTTTTTACCGGCGAAGGCCTGGATCCCAGAAATGCAGACTTGATTTACAATTATTTTTTGAAAAACGAGAAATTACAGATTACTGATGCTACCAATCTTGAAAAAAGAATAGACGAGTTAACTACCAATATTGATTTACTTCTTGAAGAAAACAAAAAACTGAAAAAAGAAAATGAAGATTATGCATCATCAGTCAAACAGCTTGAAGAACAGAAAGACTATTATGAAAGCGCGACAAGCTGGTTGAATGAAAGAGCACACTGGTACATGCTTGAAACAGAAGAAAATGAAAACACTCTTAAATATTCTGACTATCTTCTGAATCTTGACCAGTCTGATGTCTGGTCTATCAAATATGCCGGTGATACTTATCGGGAATATGCGACTGATAATAAAATTGACAATGACCGGATGTTCAATCTTTTTGAAACTTTCTACTATAGTTCTATGCGACGCCTTGAAACTGTATATCAGGACCAGATCATCACAGAAGATATCATTGATCTTTTCTTGAAAAATGGAATCATGCTTTCAAAAAGCGGATCAAATATTATACTTAAACCAAAAGCAGGTTATTTCATCGCGAATTTCGGACCTTATCTGTCTTATTTTACCAATGAGTATTTTAAAACACTGGATTATGAAATCACCATTTTCAATAATAATGATGTTGATAACATCATTGAAAATGCAAAAGTGTCAATTCCACTTAATGAGCTTGCTGATATTATCATAAAATGGGAGAGATATACATATAATAACGGGTATTATGGGAATAATAACCCATTCCGGTATAAAGGAAGTGAAAAACTGCTTTATTATTTCAATATTTATTCAGGAAAAGTTTTTCTTGAAAATTCACCATGCTATAACGAAAACAAGACATTGACAGAGCAGTATAAAATCAGTTTCCAGTATATGATGGACAAATATTATGGAACAGAATCAGGAAAGCTGATTATAGAATTATATCAGATGCTTGAAGCCAACGATTTTCATCGTGACATCAATATTGAAGAATTCTATCAGAAAACAAAATATGATCTTTTGTTTTAAAATGATTGCAAATGAAAATAGGCTGTGTTATATTATAGACAAATAATTTCCTTTAATTGGTCCCGAGAGGCTCAGAAGGAAGAAATACAAGATTTATTGATTATTTCTTCCTGCGTAACAGCAGGTTTTTTTATGGAAACACTTTCTGGATGATTAAAGGCACGAAGGGAGTGTTTTTATTATGGAAAGAACAGAATTGATGGACTATGATGCCATGAAGAGAGCTTTGACCAGAATAAGCCATGAAATCATTGAAAAAAACAAAGGGACAGAAGATCTCATTATCATCGGGATACAGAGAAGAGGAGTTCCTCTCGCTAATATGCTGGCTGACAATATTGAAGCCATTGAAGGAAAACGACCTGAAGTTGGTATTTTAGATATCACATTCTATAGAGATGACCTGAGCCTTTTAAATGAGCATCCAGTCGTCAATAATACAGAAATCAATTTCCCTTTAAATGATAAAAACGTCATACTGGTTGATGATGTGCTCTACACAGGAAGAACAGTCAGAGCTGCCATTGACGCAATTATGGATGTTGGAAGACCTGCACTGATTCAGCTTGCTATCATGGTGGACCGCGGCCATCGCGAACTGCCAATCAGAGCTGATTATGTCGGGAAAAATGTACCTACTTCAAAAAAAGAATTCATTGAAGTGAAAGTCAATGTCATTGACGGTACTGACGGCGTGTATATATGCAGAAAGTGAATTAGAAATGAAATTTGAAAAAGATCTGCTTGGTCTGAAGAACCTGAATGAAGAACAAATCCTGTATGTGATTGATACTGCCAGAAAAATGAAAATGCTGATTGACTCACCGAATAAGAAATCACCTCAGTTACAGGGAAAAACAATCATTACCCTTTTTTACGAGAACTCTACAAGGACAAGAATGTCATTTGAATTAGCCACTAAATACATGAGCGGAAATGCAGCGAATATCTCTGCATCAGGCAGTTCTGTCGCGAAAGGTGAAACACTGATTGACACCGGGAAAACGCTTGACATGATGGGAACTGACATTATTGTGATGAGACATCCCTGCTCAGGTGCAGCTGATCTATTAGCAAAGAATGTACGAGCTTCTGTTATCAATGCCGGCGATGGAATGAATGAGCATCCTACACAGGCACTGCTTGATTTTTATACCATTTTGGAACATAAAGGTCATATCAGAGATCTGAAAATTGCCATTGTAGGTGACATCAAGCATTCCAGAGTAGCGAGGAGCAATGTGTATGGCTTGACCAGGTTAGGTGCTAAGGTTTTCCTTTGTGCACCTAAGACATTGATTCCGCCGGATATGGAAAAAACAGGAGCGATAATCACCACGAATCTTAAAGAAGCACTAGACGGAGCAGAAGTGGTAATGGGGCTTAGAATTCAGAAAGAACGTCAGAACAGCGGATTGCTGTCATCAGTCAGAGAATATCATAAGTTTTTCGGTTTGAATGAACAAAGCTTGAAAATGGCTGATAAGGATGCCTATATCATGCATCCGGGACCTGTCAACAGAGGGGTTGAACTTGCCAGTAATGTCATGGACGGCCCACTCAGTCTGATTAATGAACAGGTAAAAAACGGGGTTGCCATAAGAATGGCACTGCTATATATCCTGACCAGGAGGAGCATATGAGATTACTGATAAAAAATGGAACGCTCATCAATGCCGAAGGCTTGACTGAGATGAAAAGAGATATCCTGATTGCTGATGAGATGATTATGCAGATTAAAGAAAACATTACCGATGAGTATGACATGATGATTGATGCAACGGGGTGTCATGTGCTTCCCGGATTGATTGATGCTCATTGTCATTTAAGAGAACCGGGATTCGAATACAAGGAAGATATTGAAAGCGGTACTTTGAGTGCACTGCATGGAGGATTCACTTCCATTGCCTGTATGCCTAACACGAATCCGGTGATTGATAATGAAGCACTCATCAACTATATCTATGACCGTTCAAAGCAGATAAACAGAACGAAAGTTTATCCCATTGCAGCAGTATCAATTAATCAGGAAGGAAAAATGCTCACGGAAATGGGGTTTTTAAAACTAGCCGGAGCCATTGCCTTTTCAGATGACGGGAAGCCTGTTGAATCATCTTCTTTCATGAAAAAAGCTTTATTGTATGCTGATACCTTTGACGGACTGATCATATCACACTGTGAAGACAAGAGCCTATGTGAAGACGGTGTGATGAATGAAGGGTACATGTCTACTGTACTTGGACTGAGCGGTATTCCGAAAGTAGCAGAGGAACTCATGGTTTATCGTGATGTGCGTCTGGCTGAATACACAGGAACAAAAATCCATATCGCACATATCAGCACCAGAGAATCAGTGGACATCATCAGACAGGCGAAAAATCGCGGAGTCAAAGTCACTGCAGAAACATGCCCTCATTACTTTACTTTAACAGAAGAAAGCTGCGATCACTTCAATACACTGGCTAAAGTGAATCCACCGTTAAGAACAAGTGACGATGTCATTGCTATCATTGAGGGCTTAAAAGACGGAACCATCGATATTATAGCCACTGATCACGCACCTCATCATAACGATGAGAAAAATGTGGAGTTTTCCTATGCAAGCAATGGCCTGATCGGATTTGAAACGGCATTTTGTCTGTCATATACTTATCTTGTCAAACCAGGACATCTGACTATGAGTCAACTGGTTTCTTTAATGAGTTTCAAACCTGCAAGAATTCTTTCCCTTGATGCTGGAGAAATAAACGAGGGAAAACAAGCAGATCTCACTATAGTTGATGTCAATGAAAGAAAAACCATTGATATCACCAAATTCAAATCTAAAAGCAGTAATTCACCCTATCATGGATTTGAGGTTTACGGAGAAATAAAAAATGTCATCATTGACGGTAAGGTGGTGCTGTGATGTTTGCAGACAGACTTCATGAAAAAGTGCTTGAATTCAAAAATCCAACGGTGCTTGGACTTGATCCTCTATATGATTATGTACCCAAAAGCATCAGGAATTCATTTGTTTCTGAATGTGATGCAGTTTATGAATACAACAAAAAAATGATTGATTCACTTCATGAAATCATTGGAATTGTAAAATGCCAGTCAGCCTATTATGAACTCCTCGGACCGGAAGGAGCGCTGCTTCTAAAGAAAACAATGGACTATGCTAAAAGCAAACAGATGATAGTCATCCTTGACTGCAAGAGAAATGATATCGGAAGTACTGCAGAAGCCTATGCTGAAGCTTATCTGGGAAATGGCCAGTATCAGGCTGACTGTATCACTGTCAATGGCTATTTAGGCAGTGACGGGATCACTCCATTTGTCAAGAAATGCATTGAATATGGAAAAGGCATCTACATTCTGGTTAAGACCAGTAACCAGTCATCCTTTGAACTGCAGGATCTGACGCTTGAAAGCGGCAGGATGGTGTATGAACAGATGGCTGAACTGGTATCAGCTTGGGGTAAATCGGTGATCGGAAGATATGGTTATTCATCGGTAGGGGCTGTTGTGGGAGCCACATATCCAAAACAGCTTGAGTCATTACGAAAATCAATGACACACATCCCGTTTCTGGTTCCTGGATATGGTGCACAGGGTGGCTCTGCCTTTGATGTGAAGTCCGCTTTTGATTCAAATGGAAACGGGGCAGTCATCAATTCTTCAAGAGGACTGCTGCTGGCATATAAAAAGCAGGGAATGGATCATGAGCAATTTGATAAAGCTGCAATCAAAGAAGCATTACTGATGAAGGAACAGCTTAATCAACATATAGTATGGGAGGGATTGAAGTAAATGGATTTAATTCTAATGCTTGAAGACGGGACAATTTTTGAGGGCAGTTCATTCGGGAGCGCCAATGAAGTCATCGGTGAAATTGTATTCAATACCGGAATGACAGGCTATCAGGAGATTCTGACAGATCCGTCCTATTATGGTCAGGTAGTGACCATGACTTATCCTTTGATTGGCAACTATGGAATTAATAAATTTGATTATGAATCATCAAAACCTCATGTCAAAGGACTGATTGTCAGGGAATACTGCAAATACCCAAGTAATTTCAGATGTGACAAGAAAATCAGCGAATACCTGGAAAAATATGAGATTCCGGGATTATACGGAATAGATACAAGAAAATTAACTAAAATACTGAGAGAAAAAGGAACTATGAGAGGCATCATCACCCAGAAAGAGAAATTCGACTTTCAGGCTAATATGGATCAGCTGCTGACCTATGAAATAAAAAATGCAGTGGAATCAGTGACTGCAAGAGAAAAGACTGTGTATGGAGATGGGAAAAAGCATATCGCATTGCTTGATTATGGTGTGAAGCGGAATATTATCAGAGAACTCAACAAAAGAGGCTATCAGGTAACTGTCTTTCCTGCTGATGCTGACCTATCAGATATATGCCAATGCCATCCGGATGGGATTATGCTCTCAAATGGACCTGGTGATCCGAAAGAATGTAAAGTGCAGATTGAAAACATCAGACAATTCATGGGAGTATACCCGATCTTTGCTATCTGCCTCGGACATCAACTGATGGCACTTGCCAATAACGGTGACACTGAGAAATTAAAATACGGACACCGGGGATGCAATCATCCAGTCAAAGACATTGAAAAAGACAGAACATTTATCACCAGCCAGAATCATGGATATACCATTGTCAGTGATTCGATTGATTTAACAGAAATGGAAATCACTCATATCAATATCAATGATAATACAGTAGAAGGTGTAAAATTCAAACATCTCCCCATTTTCACGGTGCAGTTCCATCCGGAAGCCTGTCCGGGACCGCAGGACACAGGTTATCTGTTCGATCAGTTCGGGCAGATGATGGATGACTTCAAGAAAGGAGCTTATGATGCCAAGAAATAGCAACATCAAGAGAGTACTGGTCATTGGCTCAGGACCAATTATCATAGGACAGGCTGCTGAATTTGATTATGCAGGGACACAAGCCTGTCAGGCATTGAAAGAAGAAGGTATTTTCACTATCCTGCTTAACAGCAATCCTGCCACAATCATGACAGATACCGATATCGCAGATAAGGTGTATATTGAACCAATAAATGTTGAAGTGCTGAAGAAAATCATACTTAAGGAAAAACCGGACAGCATACTTCCCACACTGGGGGGACAGACCGGATTGAATCTTGCTATGGAGATAGCAGAAACGGGATTTCTTGAAGAACATCATGTTAAACTGCTTGGTACTGCAGTTGAAGCCATAAAAATGGCAGAGGACAGGCAGGCTTTCAAAGACACGATGATATCCATCAATCAGCCGATTATTGAAAGCAAAGTGGTCAAAAACATTGCTGATGCTCTATCTTTTGCAGAAGAAATCAGTTATCCGGTCATAGTCAGACCAGCTTATACGCTGGGAGGCACAGGCGGTGGAATCGCCTATGACAGAATCCAATTGAAAGAAATAGGAAGTAATGGTTTACGCTACAGCCGAGTGACTGAAGTGCTTATTGAAAAGTGCATATCCGGCTGGAAGGAAATTGAATATGAAGTGATGAGAGACAGCAAAGGCAATGTCATCACAGTCTGTAACATGGAGAACCTTGATCCAGTCGGTGTTCATACCGGAGACAGTATTGTGGTAGCTCCCTCTCAGACATTATCCGATAAAGAGTATCAGATGCTAAGAACCGCTTCGCTGAACATCATCAGTGAACTGAAAATAGAGGGGGGATGTAATGTTCAGTTTGCATTGCACCCCGACAGTTTTGATTATGCGGTGATTGAAGTGAACCCGAGAGTATCACGTTCTTCGGCACTCGCTTCAAAGGCAACCGGATATCCCATTGCCAAGGTAGCGACCAAGATTGCCATTGGATATGGTCTGGATGAAATAAGAAATGCAGTAACTGAAAAGACATATGCCTGCTTTGAACCGACACTTGATTATGTAGTCACTAAAATACCGAAATGGCCATTTGATAAATTTGTGAAAGCAAAGAGAAGCCTTGGCACTCAGATGAAAGCTACCGGAGAAGTGATGGCTATTGAAAATTCTTTTGAAGCTTCCATTTTAAAAGCTATCAGATCACTGGAATTGAACTTGTATAGTTTTGATCAGCCTTTCGTGACTAAACTGTCAGTTGAGGAAATCATTGAAAAACTGAAGACAGTGGATGACATGAGACTGTTCCTGCTGGCTGAAGCCATCAGAAAAGGAATTTCCATAGACCGGATATTTGACATTACCAAAGTAGACAGATTTTTTCTTCATAAAATTAAGAACATCATCGACTTTGAGGAATATCTAAAAAAAATAACACTCGATTCACTTGATATGAAAACATTGAGAACCATTAAGAAAATGGGCTTTGCCGATATTGCCATAGCTTCATTTACAGGTTGCAGAAGTGAAGACATTCGGGTGCTTCGAAACAAGTATGGGATAAAAGCCAATTTTAAGATGGTGGATACCTGTGCTGCTGAGTTTGAGGCGAAGACCCCTTATTATTACTCAACATATGATGAAGAAGGGGAAGTGCTGGTATCAGACAGGGAAAAAGTGATTGTCATCGGATCGGGACCGATCAGAATCGGACAGGGAATTGAGTTCGATTACTGCTCTGTCCATTGTGTCTGGGCACTCAGAGATCTTGGCTATGAGACGATCATTGTCAATAACAATCCTGAAACAGTCAGTACGGACTTTGATGTATCAGACAGATTATACTTTGAACCGCTGACAGAAGAAGATGTCAGAAATATCGTTGAAATAGAGAAACCCATTGGTGCCATTGTTCAGTTTGGAGGGCAGACCGCTATCAAACTGACTCAGGCACTTGATCAGATGGGTGTGAAAATATTCGGAACGCAGGCAGAGTTCGTAGATGCGGCTGAGGACAGGGAGAAATTTGAGGAAATACTTAATCATGCTGATATCCAGCGACCAAAAGGAAAAACGGTATTCACTAAAGAACAGGCGGTCGCAGCAGCTAATGAACTGTTATACCCGGTGATTGTCAGGCCATCCTATGTACTGGGCGGAAAAGGCATGGAAATTGCTTATGAGGACAATGATATCATTGAATACATGGACATCATCAGTATGGAAGTGCAGGAGCATCCGATTCTGATTGACAAATACATCATGGGCAAGGAAGTGGAAGTTGATGCCATCTGCGATGGTGAGAATGTCTTGATTCCCGGTATTATGGAGCATCTTGAACGAGCAGGTGTCCATTCCGGTGACAGCATCTCTATTTACCCGTCAATTTCCTTAAGTAATAAGGTCAAAGATGATATTGTCGACTATACCTTTAAACTGGCAAACCACCTGAATGTGGTCGGCATGGTGAATATTCAATATGTCATACAGAACAACGAGGTATATGTCATTGAAGTGAATCCTCGTTCTAGCAGGACAGTACCCTATATCAGCAAGGTTACTGCGATTCCCATGATTGAACTTGCCACTAAAATAGTCATGGGGATGAAACTCACTCAATTTCCCTATGGTACAGGATTATATAAGGAAAGTAACTTCTATGCCGTCAAGGTACCGGTGTTTTCATTTGAAAAACTACATGATGTGGATGCAAGCCTGGGTCCTGAAATGAAATCAACCGGAGAAGTGCTGGGAATTGGAAAAGATGTCAATGATGCCATTTATAAAGGGCTGCTGGCTTCAGGAATGGTCATTCATAAAGATAGAAAAGCGGTATTGATGACAGTCAGGAATTCAGATAAACTGGAACTGATTGCCATTGCAGAAAAATTCCAGAAGCTGGGATATACGCTGTATGGAACCGGAAAAACCGCCAGCACATTGAATCACCAGGGAATTGCCACCAATATGGTCAGAAAGCTTGATGAAGGGTATGATGATATTATCAGGCTTCTTGAATCAGAAACACTTTGTGCAGTTATTAACACACCAACCAAAGGAAGACAGCCTCAACGAGACGGATTCAAAATAAGAAGAAAAGCTGTTGAGACATCAGTACCATGCCTGACTTCTCTTGATACTGTCAAGGCTTTTATCGACTGTCTGGTCAGCAATAAGAATATAGAGAATATGGAAGTTAATGATCTTAGCATATTTGAGGAGCGGTAAATGAATTTATTGAAATCAAAAATAATTGAAAAAAAGATGCTTACACACGACAATATCAGGCTGGTGCTTGAAAATAAAGAGATTGCCGGCAAGTCCTATCCTGGAGTTTTTGTCAATGTAAGATGCTGTCACAGTGATGAACTGATACTTAGAAGACCTATCAGCGTTCTTGATGCTTATGAAGACAGATATGAGATTGTATTTAAAGTGATGGGAAAGGGAACAGAGCGGCTGGCGTATTTTGAAACTGGAGACCTCCTGGATGTGCTCGGTCCGCTGGGGAAAGGGTTCACTTTCAGTCAGAATTACAGGAAAGTGGCTTTTATCGGCGGTGGAATCGGTATTTTCCCTGTTGTCTATGCAGCAAAACAATTTCATGGATGTCAGAAAGATTTTTTTGCAGGATTCAAGACCAAAGAGGAGATCATGCTGATGGAGTCATTGAAACAGCATGTCGATCATCTTTATCTTTCAACCGATGATGGCAGTGAAGGGTATCCAGGATTCATCACTGACCTTTTCATGGAAAAAATGACAGACTATGACATGGTTTATATCTGCGGTCCTGCTGTCATGGAAGAAAAAATTGTTAAAACATTGAGAAAGAATAAAATCAAAGGACAGGTATCACTTGAGGAAAGAATGGGTTGCGGTATCGGAGCCTGCCTGGTCTGTGCCTGTAAAACAAGTCATGGCATCAGGCATGTCTGCAAAGACGGACCGGTGTTTGATATTGAAGATGTATTTATAGAGGATGAGAAATGAAACATGTCAATACAAGTGTAAACATTGCTGGTGTCACATTCAGCAATCCCGTCATTGCCGCTTCGGGAACTTATGGATTCGGAAGGGAATATGGGAACTATGTGGATCTGAATAAGCTGGGAGGTATTTCAGTCAAAGGACTGACCTTACTTCCAAGAGAAGGAAACATGCCACCTAGAATTGCTGAAACCCCTTCTGGTATGTTAAACAGTGTGGGACTTGAAAACCCGGGGGTTGAAAGATTCATCAGTGATGAGATTCCTTTTTTAAGTCAATATGATTTGAAGACCATTGTCAATGTCGCAGGGAACAGCATTGAAGATTATGTCAATATGACATTGAAACTGAATGAGACATCAGTGGATATGCTTGAAATCAATCTGTCATGTCCGAATGTCAAACACGGCTGCGTCTCATTCGGAGTTTCTGAACAGGGAGTTTATGAAGTGACTAAAGCTGTGAAAGAGGTTTCAAAGAAGCCTGTTATCATAAAACTGACACCTAATGTCACCAGTATTGCCTCCATCGCTTATAAAGCGCAGGATGCAGGTGCTGACGGGGTCTCATTAATCAACACAATAACCGGTATGAAAATAAATGTGAAAACCAGAAGACCTGTCTTATACAACAACACAGGAGGATTATCAGGTCCAGCCATCAGACCGATTGCTGTGAGAATGGTTCATGAAGTATATCAGGCGATTGATATTCCGATTATTGGCATGGGCGGGATCACATGCCTGTCAGATGCGCTTGAATTCATCATAGCAGGAGCAAGCGCTGTCATGATTGGAACCTATAATTTCATGAACCCTTATCTTTGCGAGCAGATTGTCATTGATTTAATTGACTATATGAAGCATAATAACATAGACAACATCAAGGAAATGGTAGGTAGTTTAAGACTTAATGGATAATGAAACAATACTTTACATCATAAGACATGGAGAGTCTGAAGGAAATATCAGTGGAAAATTCAATGGTACCACGGATTTACCTTTAGATGAAAAAGGCATTAAGCAAGCAGAGGCTTTACGGTCAGTCATATCTGACATTGACTTTGATGTGGTCTATTCAAGTAATCTGAAAAGAGCCTTTCAAACAGCAGAGTTATCTATTAATGATACCGCTGTAAAAATCAGTATTGTCAAAGATATCAGAGAGATCAATGGGGGAGAATGGGAAGGGACTGCATGGGAGGACATTCCACGCAGATGGCCTGATGTATTTCATCACTGGGTTAATGAACCGGGTAATTTGCAGATGCCTAAAGGTGAAAGCATGATTGAATTCAGCAACCGATGCATCAGTGCTTACCAGAGAATCATCAGTGAAAATAAAGGGAAAACCATATTGACTTATTCTCATGGTACAGTCATCAAGGTGATGCAGGTATATTTCATGAAAAAAGAGTTGAATGATATGAGCTCAATCTTATGGCATGAGAACACCGGCATCTTCTGTGTGGCAATTGATAAGGATGGTTATAAGATAATGAAAGAAAATGACATCTCGCATCTGCCTCCTGAACTTAAAATGAAAAGAGATGTCTCATGGTATAAAGAAGAGAAAGCTAAGATAAAAAACATAGAGTAAGAATGCTTATATCTTTACTTTTTTTTATCATTAGTATATATTTATATAGAATTATTGCTTGAAAGGACACAGCACAATGAAACAGTTAAGAGTCGCAATCTTAGGCCAGGGAAGAAGCGGATGGAAAATTCATGGAAAGAATTTTCTGGTTCAGGATGAGATGTTCAAAGTCGTGGCTATCGTAGATCCGTTACAGGAAAGACTTAATTTAGTAGATCAAAGATATGGCAAAGGTGTAGATAAATATACTGATTATACACAATTGTTTGGACGGACAGATATCGATTTCGTAGTGAATTCAACACCAAGCCATTTACATGTTCCGATCAGTCTTGATTTGATGAATTACGGATTTAACGTTCTTTGTGAAAAACCTTTAGCTAGAAGTGCTGAAGAAGTGGATTTGCTAATTGAGGCTTCAAAGAAAAACAATGTGAAATTCTTTGTTTTTCAGCAATCCAGATGTGCCACCATGTACCAGGAAATGAAAAAAATCATCAACAGTGGTGTTCTTGGCAGGATTGTGCAGATCAGTATTTTGTACAGCGGTTATGCAAGAAGATGGGACTGGCAGACAATTCAGGGTTTCAATGGCGGTAACCTGCTAAACACCGGGCCACATCCAATGGATCATGCAGTCGACTTATACGGCGAAGGAATGCCGGAAGTAAAATGTTTTATGGACAGAGCGAACACATGGGGAGATGCAGAAGATTACTGTAAAGTAATTCTGTGGGGAAAAGACAAACCGGTAATTGATGTGGAAATTTCTTCCTGTAACGCTTATGCACCATATAATTATAATATTCAGGGAACCAGAGGAGGTTTGAAGGCAGATTTCAGCAGGATCAACTATAAATATTTTGTTGAATCAGAATGTGAACCTCAGGAACTGATAAAAACACCTTTGACAGAAGCAGACGATGAGCCAGCATACTGCAGTGAGAAAATCATCTGGCATGAGAATGAGTGGGTTATGAAAAGTGAAGAATTTGGTACTTTTGAAGACAGAACTTCAAACTACTACATTATGTTGTATAAGCATCTTGTAGAAGGGGGAGACATGGTTGTCAAGTTATCTGAAGTAAGAAAGCAAATTGCGATTATGGAAGAATGCCACAACCAGACAAAACTGAGCAAATTTATAAAAGTATAAGGAGTATTGAATTCTATGAGCGAAGAAAATGTAGTTTTGGAAGAAAATTCTGAAAAAAAAGAAAACAGATTTAATAGTTTCATGAAGAAAAACGGGTTTTATATCGGAGTTTTTCTGATATTCGCACTGGTCATCATCATCATGACCTCAGACAAGGAAAATCCTTCAAAAGGTGTCATTGATTACTCAGATGCTGTTTTTTACCAGAGTGGAAACCAGCTTTATCTTCAGAGAGACAACAAAGAAGCAGTCCTTTTATCTGCTTCGCTGCTTCAGGACTATGTACTGACACAAATCAACTATGTCATTAAACCTTGTAAGATTAGTAAAGATGGCAATTATGTGTATTTCTTTGAAAATGTCATTCTTGATGGCAATGTGTATATGGGAGATTTATGCAGATTTACCAATAACAAGAAAGAAACCATCGGAGTGAATGTTCCCTTAAGTTATGCTCTTTCTGCTGATTATGATAAGGTAGTATATGCCACATTCACAGGAACTGATGATGAAGGTACTTACCTCTATGATTTATATTTATATGAAAATGGAAAAAGTTCGCTGATCGACAGCGAAATAGATAAGGAATGCATCACATTGAGCGGAGATGGGAAAACCATTATTTATCATAAAGGATTCTATGCAGACACACAGACAACTGCCATGTATGTTTATAAGAACGGTGCATCGAAAATGGTAGATAACCAGGTGGTATATTACTATAAACAGAATGCTAACGGAACGTTCAAAGCCAACTGGCCTTTAACCAACTATGATGGATCAAAGATTATATATGCCGGCTATATGGGTCCTGAATCATTACCTTCTTTGAACCTTTATACACCGTCAGATCAGAAGTCTACCATGCTTGTGAAGAGTTTTGTTCAGGTGTTTGTGGATGATGACCTTAATAATGCTGCCATTAACGGTGAGACCAGTCCTGAAACAATGAGCGGGTCATATATCAGATATGACTTGAATACACTTGAAAAAGAAATTTTTGCCACCAATATATGGGGTTTATGTGACATGGTAGTGGCAAAATATGTGACGGATCCTTTTATTAATCTCGGATTCTACCTTAAAAGCTATGATGAAGTCACTAACACGGCAGACTTGTATTTTAAAGGAACCGATCAGGAAGAAACGAAAGTTCTCTCGAGCATTAATGTAGATAACATTCAATTCAGCTTGGACTATAAAAGCATGTATGCCTTAGCCTACTATTATGCTGCTGAAGGCGGAGAGCTGCATGAGATAAGTAATATTACGACATCATCATATGATCTTGAAAAAATTGATGAAATGGTCATGGAATATCATTTCGATGATGCCAACACTGTTTTAGGATTCAGAAAAGATGTCAAACTGTATTTAATTGACAAAAGCGGCACTAAGAAGATGATCGATAACCATGATGTTTCATCATTTGAAATCACTCCTGACGGGAATCTGCTGTATTTCTACAAAGATGGCGGTTTAGGAACTGGAGAACTATATATGATGGAAGCCGATACGAACAAAGACTATGAACTGGTTGACAAAGCTGTTACCTTCATCTATGAATTCGGTGATAATTATGTGGCATTTGTCAATGGGTTTGATTTTGGTGATGCTGCCGGAACTTTGATTGTTACTGACGGGAAAGGCAATTTCCAGATTATCGCAGAAAAAGTATCCACACTACTGATGAAAAATTATATTAAATAAGGAGAAAAATTGAATAACGAAAACAGACATACAGGGAAATCTCTGAGAATTATACCTCTTGGTGGTTTAAATGAAGTGGGGAAAAATATAACCGCTTTTGAATATAAAAATGAAATCATTATCGTTGATTGCGGAATCACATTTCCTGAACAGGAAATGCTGGGAATCGACATTGTCATTCCAGATTTCACTTATCTCATTAAAAACAAAGAGAAAATCAGTGCAATCATTCTGACCCATGGTCATGAAGACCATATCGGCGCAGTCCCATACTTCATGAAGCAAGTCAGAAGTGATATTAAGATTTACGGTACAGCACTTACTTTAGGATTACTTGAATATAAGCTAATTGATCATAATCTGTTTGATAAAGCATTATTGCATGTTGTCAAAGCCAAAGATGTGGTTAAAATAGGTCATTTTACAGTTGAGTTCATAAACTCGAATCACAGTATCGCAGATGCGGTCATGGTAGCCATTAAGACCGATGCAGGCGTAGTGCTTCATACATCCGATTTCAAAGTCGATTATACACCTATTGCAGGGCAGCCCATTGATTTAAGCAGGATATCACAGCTGGGTGATGAAGGTATCACATTACTTCTTGCTGACAGCACTAACGTGGAACGTGAAGGTTACACAATGAGTGAAAGCATGGTTGGTGAAGCGTTTGAAAATCTTTTCAGCAAGGCGACAGGACGGATTATTGTCGCGACATTTGCTTCAAACGTACATAGATTACAGCAGATTGTCAATGCCTCAATGAAATTTAACAAACGAATTGCCATTTATGGCAGAAGCATGCAGAATGTGACCAAAAAATCAATTGAACTCGGTTATCTGACTGTTGATGAGAAATTACTGATTGATGGAAAGAGCATCAATGATGTCAATGATAATCAGCTTGTGCTGATCACAACAGGATCACAGGGTGAACCTATGTCAGCTCTGACAAGAATGGCTTTCAATACTCATTATGATGTGAAGGTCAAAGAAGGTGATCTTGTCTTGATTTCAGCTTCGGTTATTCCTGGAAATGAAAAAGCCCTTTTCAAAGTCATCAATGAATTATTCAGACAGGGAGCGAAAGTCATTTATGAATCACTGGCTGACATTCATGTTTCAGGTCATGCCTGCAAAGAAGAGCTGAAACTGATTCATTCGATTGCAAAACCAAAATATTTTGTGCCGGTTCATGGTGAATACAGGCATTTGAAACAGCATGGTGACCTTGCATTGTCAAAAGGAATGAATAAAGACAATGTATTCATTCTGGAAAATGGCAATGTGCTTGAAATAAGTCATAAAGGAGCCAGAAGGGCTAAAAATGTGCAGAGCGGAATCACATTAGTTGATGGACTTGGCGTCGGAGATGTGGGAAATGTCGTCTTGCGAGACAGACAGCAGCTGTCACAGGATGGAATTATCACCATTATTGTTACATTCAACAAAGATGACAGTACGATTATGGGGAACCCTGATATCATAACCAGAGGGTTCATCTATGCAAAACAGTCTGAGGTATTGATTGACAGCATCAAGGAACTGACCGCTAAAACAATCAATGAAAATAATAAAATGCCTGATAAGGATATCAAAGTGCTTCTCAAGAATGTACTGAAAGAATATCTGTACAAACAGACAAAAAGAACACCGATGATCATTCCCATTATCATTTCTGTGTAACTTGTTGACTAATAAATGGTGATATGTTATATTCTATTTTAAGAAAATCAATGATTGAGACAAATAGATTTGTAGTTTAATCAAGAGAGTTGCCTGGCTGGTGTAAAGGCAAATGACCCTATGAATCGAATTACACTCAGGAGAGATTTGCTGAATCAAGTAGGCAAATACGTGCAATCTGCGTTAAAGATTTTGAGGTATGTAGAGTAATACATATGAATTAAGGTGGTACCACGGTCCTTGTCCGTCCTTTTGCGGATAGAGGACTTTTTTATTTGAGGAGGATTAACATGAAAGTATATGATGTATTGGAAGAAAGAGGTTTTATCGCTCAGACCACTCATGAAGAGCCGATAAGAGAATTGCTAAATAACGGTAAAGTCACTTTTTACACCGGATATGACCCGACAGCAGACAGTCTCCATGTCGGCCATCTCTTACAGCTGATTGTCATGTCTCATATGCAAAAAGCAGGTCATCAACCGATTGCCATCATCGGAGGGGGGACAACCATGGTGGGAGATCCGACCGGGAAAACTGATATGAGAAAAATGCTCACCAAAGAGCAGATTGATCATAATGGAGAATGTTTCAAGAAACAGATGGCCAATCTGGTTGATTTTTCTGAAGGTAAGGCGATCATGGTTAATAATTATGACTGGCTTGGTAAGCTGAATTATATCGAATTCTTAAGAGAAGTAGGAGTACACTTCAGTGTGAACCGCATGCTCACTGCAGAATGCTTTAAATCTCGTCTTGAAAAAGGACTTTCATTTATTGAATTCAACTATATGCTGATGCAGAGCTATGATTTCCTGAAATTATTCCGTGACTATAACTGTACCCTGCAGCTTGGAGGTGATGATCAATGGTCGAACATCATCAATGGTGCTGATCTGATCAGAAGAGTGGAAGGTAAAGAAGCCTATGGAATGACTTTTAATCTTCTGACCAATTCAGAAGGTAACAAGATGGGTAAAACAGAAAACGGAGCAGTCTGGCTTGATGAAAACAAAACCTCAGTTTTTGATTTTTTCCAGTACTGGAGAAATATTCCTGATGCTGATGTCATCAAATGTCTGAAGCTGATGACTTTCATAGATATGGCACAGATTGAAGAGCTTGCTAAATTGAAAGATGAAAAAATCAACCAGGCAAAAGAGATTCTGGCCTATGAGATTACTAAAATAGTTCATGGTGAAGAAAAAGCGGAAAAAGCGAAACAGGCTGCCAGAGATCTTTTTGTCAGCGGGCAGTCTTCAGTTGACATGCCGACAGTGGAAATAGAAGAAAGCACATTGACTGACAGCTTTGACATTCTTGAAGCTTTAGTGGCTGCACAGCTGGCTTCCTCGAAATCTGAAGCCAGAAGAAGTGTTCTTGAAGGAGCAATCAGTGTCAATGGTGAAAAGGTCACTGAGATAACTTTTATCATCAGAAAAAGCATGTTTTCAGAAGGTGAACTGGTTTTAAAAAGAGGAAAAAAGAAATACAGCAAGCTTATGATAAAATAGCATAAAATTACAAAAAAACACAAAATATTTCAATACCAAAGGGTGACAAGTATTTATTATAGTTGTATAATGCATTTTGATAAGTTAATAGGGAAGGTAAATGGAGTTGATTTCAAAATCAATACTGGAACTGGCTAAAGCCTATGCTTTATCCACAGAAGTGACAGTCAGAATCATAAATAAGGAAGGCATAGTGCTACATGGATTCTCAAATGATGAGAGTGTATGCAAAATATGTCGTCATGCACAGGAAAATGATCAGAAAAAGTGCAGGGAAACTTATATTTATGGTTGCAGCCAGGCAGAAAAGTATGGCGGGAAATATGTTTTTTTCTGTCATATGGGTTTGACATTATGGGTATGTCCGATTATAGAGGAAGATCAGCTTGTCGGCTCAATTGTCGCAGGCCCTGTCATTATGATGGAACCTGATGATTTTATTTTGGAAGATTATCTGAAAAAAAACAATATCAGCGGAGACTTTGCACAGTTCAAGAAAGATATTAAAGTAGTCAGTCCGGAAAAAGTGGATTCCTATTCCACCATGCTGTATTATTTAATGAAAAACAGTAATCTGGACGATATAGGAGAAAAGCAGGAGATTCAGGATAAAATTTCCGAACATATTCATGACATCAAGTTTGATGAAGTAAGATTCAAGAATGATTATCCTTTTGATAAGGAAAAACAGCTGCTGACATATATTAAACTGGCTGATAAGCAAAGCTCTCAGAAAATGCTGAATGAGATTTTCGGACATATATTTTTCAAGAGCGGAAAGAATTATGACATTATCAAAGCCAGAGTACTTGAACTGATTGTTGTACTGTCACGGGCTGCCATTGAAGGCGGTGCTGACATTGAAATGATTTTCGGTATGAATTTCAAGTATATTGATGAGATTAATCATTTTAATTCCGTGGAAGATCTGACTTACTGGCTGTCGAATATCATGGCGAAGTTTACTGAACAGGTATTTGATTTACAGGATGTAAAACATATTGATGCTATTTATAAGTCGATCGAGTATATAAAAAGGAATTACATGAAGAAAGTCACACTGGATGAGGTGTCTCATAATTCATCTCTCAGTCCCACTTACTTCAGCAGAATATTTAAAAAAGAAATGAATTGCTCATTTAACCATTATTTAAACCGTGTTAGAATAGAAATGAGCAAGAAACTGCTTTTGGATGAGGCTATCCCGCTGGTGGACATATCAATCATTGTGGGGTTTGAAGATCAGAGTTATTATTCAAAAGTATTCAAGAAGATGACAGGTATCACTCCCGGGAAATACAGGGAAAAACGAGGTTTGTTTAATTCCTGATATGATCAGGTAAAATATAGGAGGCAATATAATTATGGTAGATTTAAAAGAAATGTCAGAAGCCTTACAAAAAGGAAGAGCTAAAATAGTAAAAGAATTAGTTCAACAGGCAATTGACGAAGGTATGGATGCAAAGACAATTCTTGATGAAGGCTTATTAGCTGGCATGAACATTGTTGGTGCGAAATTTAAAGTGAATGAACTCTATGTACCAGATGTATTAGTAGCTGCAAGAGCTATGAACGCAGGCGCAGAGCTGTTGAAACCTATCTTAGTAGCTGACGGCGTCAAGGCATTAGGCAAAGTGGTTATCGGAACATGTAAAGGCGACTTACATGACATCGGTAAAAACCTTGTAAAAATGATGATGGAAGGCAAAGGATTTGAAGTTATTGATATTGGTGTAGATGTCAGTGCTGAACAGTTCATAAATGCTGCCATTGAAAATGATGCTTCAATCATTGCCTGCTCAGCATTGCTGACTACCACCATGGGTGAAATGAGTAATGTTGTTAAAGTAGCCATTGAAAAAGGTGTCAGAGACAAATTCACAATCATGATTGGTGGAGCTCCTGTTAATGAAAGCTTTAAAGTAAGCGTAGGTGCAGATATATATACTCCAGATGCAGCTTCAGCAGCAGACGCAGCAGCAGCAACCATCGCGTAATATAAACAAAAAAACCATATAAGCAAATTAAAAGCCCATATTTTCTATGGGCTTTTATAATATTTCGAATTTATGGAAATAATCACTGTTGATGAGCCCTTTTCTTAGGCTCTCATAGATATTGGAAGCTTTTACTTCGAAGTCAAGAAGCTTTTTGATGCTTGCGGGGGCAATATCATGAAATTTCCTGTAAGAAGTAAAAACCGGAATGGTTGAATTCCTGTTAATGACATCAAAAAGATCTTTCCCTTTTTCACTGGCATAAAGTATCCTTGCATAACTGATATCGTTTTTAAGATATTCGCTTTTTAAATCCAGCAGTATGTGGATAAGCATTCTTCTGATTCTTGTTCTAGGATATCTTTTTGAGGCAATATAGTCGATCATTTCTTCAAAACCAAGATGTTTGCTCATGGCTTTTGAAATTCTGTTTTCTATCCCTTCAGTGACATTCTGATACTGCAGCAGGTCACTGGATGTCAAAGAAGCCAGCCGGTAGTTCATGATTGTGTCAAGATGAGCTGATGACACAGGCTTAAGTGATAAAAATATATTTTGGAGAAGATGATAAGTTTCATCTGGAATCTGATTTTTGACAGAGTCTAACCCGTTGGTTAATATGCTGCTTCTGATGGCAGTAGCTGAGGAAAATGAAGCAGCAAGGTTTTCATCAAGATAATCTGCACCGATTCTTTTGATCGTGTCATATTGGATAGGGGAGTTCAGATTCTTGATGGCACTGATATACTCTACAGCCAGAATGTTATTTGAACTTTTTATGACATCACTGACAGCGGTGTTTCCGAAATGTTTTTCAAGAGAATTAGAGCGTGATTTTGGATATGACAACCCTTCTGAAAGATATTCTTTCAGCATGTTTTTATACTCAAGCGGTTCATTGACAAGAACATCAGCGATATCGGCCAGTATTTTCTTATCACCGCTTTCACTTCCGAACAGAAGTGTGTCACAGATTCCCACTTTATCGAGCAGGCTGACTCCATAGTAGGCATATTCACTGGCATTCCGGCAAGAATAAAGTACAGGCAGCTCAAAAACGAGATCAGCACCGTTAATGACAGCTGATTTTGCCCGTTCGAATTTATTGATTATGGAAGGATCGCCTCGTTGAAGAAAATCTGAACTTAATACGCAGACAACATATTGACCATCATGATGCTTTCTTGCTTCTCGTAGCAAATGCAGATGCCCATTATGGAATGGATTGTATTCACAGATAATACCAACAGTTCTCATATCGCTAAACGTTAAATCTGAATAGGACAATATCTCCGTCTTTGAAGACATAATCTCGCCCTTCACTTCTAACCAGTCCTTTTTCTTTGGCAATTTGCATGGAGCCGCACTCTTTTAAGGCATCAAAAGCGATGATTTCAGCCCTGATGAATCCTTTTTCAAAATCAGAATGGATTTTACCTGCTGCCTGTGGAGCTTTGGTTCCGTTTTCGATGGTCCATGCTCTGACTTCTTTTTTTCCTGCAGTCAGATAACTGATGAGATTCAGAAGCTTATAACTGCTTTTGACTAAACTCTCAAGTCCCGAATTCTTGATGCCAAGTTCCTCGAGAAACTCATTCTTTTCATCATCATCCAATAACATGATTTCTTCTTCAAGTTTTGCACAGATTTTAATGACTTCATATTGATGCTCATTGGCATATTGATAGAGCTCTTTTAAAAGAGCATTATCTTCTGTAATCATTGTCTCATCGATATTGGCGACAAAAATGACCGGCTTTTTTGTCAGGAGAAATATTTCGGACATGAATCCTTCTTCAAACTCGCTGAATGTAAAAGTATTTGCCATTTTACCGCTTAAGAGATGATTTTTTAAGTTCAGCAGAAAGTCTGATTTCTTTTTATAGACAATATCACCGGTCTTGATCAGCTTTGCTGCCTTGTCATAGGCTTTCTCAACCATTTCGAGATCAGCGAATATCAATTCAATGTTAATGGTTTCAATGTCACGCATGGGCCCTACAGAGCCTTCCACATGGATGATGTTCTCGTCGTCAAAACATCTGACCACATGGCAGATGGCATCCACTTCGCGGATATGAGACAGAAACTTGTTACCGAGACCTTCTCCTTTACTGGCACCTTTGACCAGACCTGCAATATCAACAAATTCTATGGTGGCATATGTGATTTTATCAGGATCATGCATTTTAGCAAGATATTCAATTCTCTCATCAGGGACATGGACCACTCCGATATTCGGTTCAATGGTGCAGAAAGGGTAGTTGGCGCTTTCAACACCTGCTTTAGTCAATATATTAAAAAGTGTGCTTTTACCCACATTGGGCAGACCTACAATACCAAGTTTCATAGAGTTTTCCTTTCAAAATGTTTACTTGATTATATATTAATAAGTGTTATCTTTCAATTGCACTTGTTAGAATATTTTATATTTGCTAAAATATAGTTACAAATCATTGAATTTTGAGGGGATTATGAATAATTATAAAATACTGGTGGTTGATGATGATCGGAATATCTGTGAACTGATCAAATTATATTTAATTAAAGAGGGATATCAGGTTTTTCTCTCTCATGACGGGTTGGACGGAATCAAGAAATATGGTGAAATCAGTCCTGATCTTATCATTCTTGACATCATGCTTCCAGGAGCAGATGGGTGGGAAGTATGCCGGAAAATCAAAAAAAGCAGCAACACTTCCATTATTATGCTGTCTGCTAAAGGGGAAACTTTTGATAAAGTGCTTGGACTTGAGCTCGGAGCTGATGATTACATCGTGAAACCATTTGAACCAAAAGAACTGATTGCAAGAGTAAAAGCCATTTTAAGAAGAACCAATTCTCAGGAGAAGAAAGAAGATATCATTACCATTGAAACACTTTCGATTGATAAAACCAATTATCAGGTCAAGCTGAAAGACCAGATTATTGACATGCCTCCCAAGGAATTTGAACTGCTCTATTATCTTGCTTCACATCCCAATCAGGTATTGACCAGAAACAGTATTCTTGAAAATATCTGGAGCTATGATTTCTATGGCGATTCAAGAACGATTGACGTACATGTCAAACGTCTGAGAGAAAAAATTGAACAGGAAGATTCAGCCTGGGAAATAAAGACAGTATGGGGAGTCGGCTATAAGTTTGAGGTAAAATAGTGAAAAGTATTTTCTGGAAACTTTTTATAAGCTTTAT
>JAFGUQ010000268.1 GCA_016938455.1 Clostridia bacterium | reverse complement strand
CGGTTCTGTGAGGGGCAGCAGCTACTCCTCGCTTGATGTGATAAATATTAAGAAAGGGAAAGAGTAGTGGGCTGTCTACTCGACGGTAATTACATGAACAGTCAGAACATAATAAACAGGGTGATACCGTTACCTCAGAACATAAAAGTGAATAACGGTATTTCGTTTGATAAAAAAAGAATCGGAATTAAAGTAGAAGCTGGTCATTCACCTGTGATTGACACTGCAGTGACCATATTAAATCACTTCATTGAAGAAAGTCATTTCAAACCTGATTTTCAAATAGAACTTTCCATCATTAACGAGGATAAAGATTCAAAGGTGGTGAAAGGACTTAAAAATGCCCGATTTAAACAGCAGGCATATGCTATATTACCTGTCACGAAAAAGAAGGTTTTTTCCGGAATACTGATTAAGGCCTATAGTGATGTGGGACTACTGTATGGAGTCAGGACACTAGCACAACTATTGTCAATGGATAATGAAATGATTGTCATTCCTGAAGTGAAAGTCTTTGACTGGCCCGATGTGGAATTCAGGGGACAATGGGGAGGGACTTCAGACAAAGACATTCCATATTACAGTCAGTTTAAATATAATGCGATTGATTTCAAGGTAGTGCTGAGCGCGGATGAAAAAGGGAACGCTGAAGTGACCCATAATGACAGTCTGTATTTAAAAGCTGAGAAATATGGAGTTGATGTAGCCGCTACCATCTCGCATCTGGAGCAGATTTCCCGCAGCGGTTTTCTAAAAAGCAGACCTGAAATAGAAAGTATTCCGTCAGAGGAAAGAAAAAACCGTTGTGATTATTTTCCGGGACTCTGCATGAGACATCCTGTGACAAAGGAAATGGTGACAGAATGGTTTCTGAAAATGGCTGAGAATAAGCATGTCCATAAAATTCTGGTATGGTTGTCAGAGGAGGAATCACCTTGTTTTTGTGAACGGTGTAAAGGTGAAGAGCCGTTTTCACTGGAAGTGGAATGTCTGCTTGAAGCCTATCAGAAAATGAAAAAAAAGTATCCTGATGTCAGACTTGGAATCATGTTATCGCAAGGCAGTTTCAAAGTAACTGAAAAACTTGCCAATATGCTTCCGAAAGAGGTGTCTCTGACCTACTATGATGGGGGAAGAACCTATGATTCAGGTCAATATGAAATGGTCCTTCCCGAATTACTGGACTATATACAAAATGGCGGTCTTCTTGGGATTTACCCGCAGATTACGCACAGCTGGAGAACAGTGTTTCCTATGCGGTCTCCTTATTTCATCAAATACAGATGCGATGAGTTCGTCAAAAAAGATATCCACCGGGTAATCGGGTATGCGGTTCCTGATAACAGGTATCATGACTTTAATCTTCTCTGTATGCTCGAATGGCTCTGGAATAACAAAGGAAGAGATGAGAAGTCCTTTACCATGACCTACGCCATGTTAAATGATTATGACCCATCGCTCTATTATCAGTATGTGAAAACTT
>JAFGUQ010000267.1 GCA_016938455.1 Clostridia bacterium | reverse complement strand
CAGCACCCTTTATACTTGTTCCTCTTATCAATACCAGAATAAGCAGAGCAATTGTAAGCACAATAAGTACCATATTCCAGCGCCTGAGTTTGTCCAGACTGATATAAAACAATGTAAATAAGGCCAACACGAGCGAGACTAAGGCAAAAGCAAATTGCTTATAAAAAAATACCATGGAATTCCTGACAGAATTGATATCTAATTGAATTAAAAGTCCGATCACAATCAGACTTAGAAAAACGTACAGAATTGTCTTATCATAATCTGTCACGAAAATTTTGCTATTACTCTTTTTCATAATCGTCAACCAACTTTTTTACTATATTAATAAAAGCATCGCCCCGATGTTCAAAGTTCCTGAATTTATCATAGCTGGCGCAGGCTGGAGACAAAACGATTACATCACCCTTGTTAGCTTCATGGAAAGCCAGTTTAATACATGCTTCAAAATCATCAACCACTGATACGGGTATATGACCTTCCCATGCAGTTCTCATCTTATCTGACGTATCTCCAGTTAAATAGACCTTTTTAGTTTTCTGTTTAAGCAGACTTGTCAGAACTGAGAAATCCTCTCCTTTATCGGAACCGCCCATGATAACGCGGATGGGCTTCTCAAATGACAACAGAGCATATTTCACAGAATCAGTATTGGTGGCTTTGGAGTCATTATAAAACTCTACACCATTAACTGACGCAATGTATTGCAGTCTATGTTTGAGCGGAGTGAAGCTCTTAATTCCACTTATGATTTCGCCATCCGAAATTATGGCGCAGCGGCAGGCAAGCACGGCCGACATTGCATTTGCCTGGTTATGAGGACCTTTTATCTGCAATTCATCAAACGGACATTCGAGATTATCTTTGAAAACCATTTTACTGTCTGATGTCCAGGCTTCCAATTCTGCTATCTGATTCACAAATCCATCGAGAGAAAAATAGTGTGTTTTAGAATTCACCAGATCAGTATGCCCGCGTATAATTTCATCATCCATATTCAGGACAGCATGATCATTCTGATTCTGATTTCTGAAGATATTGAATTTTGATAAGGCATAATCATTGAAACTTTCATACCTGTTCAGATGATCGGGAGTGATATTAAGAAGTAGCGCTACATCAGGTCGGAAAGAATCTATCAGGTCAAGCTGGAAACTACTCACCTCCAGTACAATAAAATCTATGCCTTTTTGCTCAATTGGAAAACCGCAGAATGCATCTCCGATATTGCCTGCTAAAATACAGTTTTTACCACTCTGACTGATAATATGAGCAATCAGACTGGCTGTGGTGCTTTTTCCATTCGAACCTGTAACAGCAATGACTTTGCTGTCATCGGCTTTGACCTGAAAGCCAAATTCAAGTTCGCTGATCATTTTTATTTTATGCTCTCTGCCCAGTTTAATTATTGGCGCAGTTAAGGGAATTCCTGGACTGACAATCCATTCATCACAACTCAGCAGCTTATCACTGTGCTGTCCGAATTCACACTCAAAATCTGCTTTTAAATTTATGGCATCGGGTATTTCTGACTCCGGTTTCATATCACTCAGAAAGCAGTTTCCACCCATGCTTTTGATCTTGAAGGCTGCAGCTATTCCGCTTCTGGCCAAACCTAAAATCCCATATTTTTTACTGTGATCAAACACTTTTCATCCTCAGCGTAGTTTGATTGTACTCAAGCCTACAGCTACAAGCATAATAGCAATAATCCAGAATCTGATCACGATTTTGGATTCGTGCAATCCTTTCAGTTCATAGTGATGATGGATTGGAGCACAGAGAAAAACTCTTTTCCCGACTCCGAATTTCCTCTTCGTATATTTAAAGTAATAGCGCTGCGTCATCACCGATAAAGCTTCAGCCACAAACAACAGAGCCACGATGAAAAAGAACAGTTGCTCGCGCAACATAATGGCTAGAACTGCCAAAATCCCACCCAGAGCCAGTGATCCAGTGTCTCCCATAAAAACCTGAGCAGGATAGGAATTGTACCAGAGAAATCCTATCAGAGTCCCGATCAGAGCAGCGATGAAGACTATCAGTTCACCTGCTTCATAAATGTATTCAAGATTCAGGTAACCTGCTATGACAAAGTTGCCCTTTAGATAGGACATTATGCCCAGTCCCAGAGCGGAAAAGATGATTATGCCTGAAGCCAGTCCATCCAGTCCGTCTGTCAGGTTCACAGCATTTGAGGTTCCAACAATCATCAAAAGCACAATAGGGAAAAAGAACCAACCCAGCTGAATAAAAGTCTCTTTCAGGAAAGGAATCTGCATCGTTGTAACTATACTGCGATTGGGACTGCTGTAATAAATTGCCAAAGACAGAATGACTGCCAGACTTACCTGTCCCAGCAATTTATACCTTGGTATCAGACCTTTCTTTGATTTTACAAAGTTCTTCAGATAGTCATCCAAAAACCCGAAAACTCCCAGCCAGACTGTTGTCAGATACATTATCAGAATGAAGCTATTGGTCAAATTGTTCCAAAGCAGAGAAGAAATCATCAGTCCGAATATTATTATCAGCCCGCCCATAGTAGGTGTACCCTGTTTGATTCTATGCTTTTCTG
>JAFGUQ010000266.1 GCA_016938455.1 Clostridia bacterium | reverse complement strand
GACACCTAATTTTATCTGATCACCTTTTATATCAACTACAACTATCTCGATATTATCAGCAATTATTATACTCTGATTTTTTTTCCTTGTAAGTACCAGCATTAGTCTTCCCTCTCTTTCTGGGAAGCTTTATCTTTTTTCATCTTCTTATGAAGTTCCTCAACAATAGGATGTTTGAGTTTATGCTTAGGATTCAATGATATTACCTGTTTTCCTATGTTTTTACTCATATTAAGAACAACAGGCCCCTGGAGGTTACCGGTCATCTTACTTGTATCATCAGGTATGATGACAATACAGAACACTAATGTATCATCACCTTCCTCTATTTTAAGATCCTGAGCATCAGGTTCATCTATATCAAGAACATAATCAAGGACAAATTCAACTGGTTTTACAAGTACAAAAGCCAGTTCTGAGCTTTCTATGCTTTGCAGCCACGAAAACATGCTTCCACCTTCATTAAGTAAAATAAATCTTTTAAAATTCTCAAATCCAAATACACCATTTTTAAAATAAATGATCTCTTCGTCCTTTATTTCAAGCTCTCCAAATCTGCTTGTTAAAAGTTTCATTAAATCCTCCGCTTTTATCTAAGAAAGTCTATAAGAGACTTCTGAATAATCGTTGCACCTGTCTGTAAAGCTGCATTCTGGACATTTTCTTCCATTTTCATCTTCATTATTGTCTCTGCAATATCAACATCTTCAACATTAGAAAGAAGATTTGTAGTGTTTATCCTGACATCTTCAAGTTTACTTTGTGAAGTCTCAGCAGCTATCATCCTTGCACCGATCTTTGATCTGTGTTCAAGTATCTTTTCAATTACTTCATCTATTCTGCCGAGATTTTCCTCAAGAGCATCTCTGTCACCTTTATACAGATTATCTCTTATATCCATCACAACACTAAAGACACCTATATCCTGAGGATCTTTTATGTCCGAAGGATAATTATAATAGTTTCCTGAATATTTATCAATAAAACCCAAATTTGTAAAAATATCCTCTTCCCTGTTTTCCAGATTCATCTTTCCGGGATGCTCAGATCTAAGTACAAGTCTAAAGTTTCTTGGAGCTCCAGCAGGATCAATATCCTCTTCGACAGTTGCATATACACCGGTCTGAGCATTATTTATCTTTTTGGCAAGTGTATCAAGAGTATCACTGTCTGCATCAATATTTATAACTGCACCATTGACCACAACTCTTCCGTCCTCCATACCAGGTATGGAATTAAGATATGTTGATTTCATTGCATTTCTGTCAGCAGCCTGAAGACTGACTGTTCCCTCAAGTTTATTGAATACTTTCATAGTCTCAAGGATATTTCCTCTTGTATTTATACCTGTACCGGAGAAAAATCCCATATTCCCGGCTCCGTTTATATCACCTTTTTCCTTTATATCAAGTGGCATTCCATTATCTGCTTTAATATTAAACAATCCTGTATTTCTATCAAAAGTGAATTCAGACACACCAGCATCCGGGTCATTTGCAACAGCATTCATAAATTGTCTCACTGTGCCATAATCATCAAGTATAAACTGTTTTCCATTTATAAAAACTTCACCTGTAGCCTGAGAAGGTACCATTGCACTAAAATCATCACTGTCAGGATCAAAAGGCATTGGCTGGGGAACTGCCGAAGTCTTTTCAGAAGATTTGTCAGATTCGTACATAAATATCTCTTTTCCTGATTCTTCAGCCTGAAATTTCAATTTAAAATAATCCACATTCTCTATTGTCTCTTTTTCAACTACCGCTTTTACACCTATTGCTTTTTCATTTACCATATCAGCAATATCGATAATTGAATGAACATCTGCATTGTAAGACACCGTAGCAGAATATCCACCCTCCACACCGATTGTAAAACTTGTGGATTCAGGTGCTGCATTAGGATGAACAGGAACAGGATTAGGGATTTGAATCTCTCCATTAAAATTTGCGACATCATTCAGAGGAAGGTTCTGATCTTTTATTCTCATGCTTCCACTTGTTATTTCATGTGATTCTGCACTGAATATATTGTTTCCAGAATCATTTATTGTAATTGCAATAGACTGCTGTATCTGTCTGTCAATATTTTTGGAATTACCCATATATTTTACATCTGTCATACTTCTCATATTCAAATTCATCCTGTCTTCATTGTCAGGATCCATAAAATCATGAGTTGTTACATTAGGAGACTGCCCGGGATCTTCACCATAAAAAGCGGAAAAAGGTTTGTATCTTGTATTTGTACCGGAAAATATATAATCCCCTCTGAATTCAGTATTAGCTGTATCAAATATACCATTAAGAAGCTGATCGACATCTGTTGCAAGAGAATCTCTATCCTGCTGTTCAAGAGTATCATTTGCGCCATATATACATTTTGTCCTTATTGAATTGAGAAGATCCACTGTGTGTCCTAATGCACTATCACATGTGTTAAGCCATTCCATGCCATCATCAATATTTCTTATAAACTGTTCACTTTCTGTTATCTTTGTTCTGAAACCCATTCCTAATACTGTATTTATCGGGTCATCCTCAGCAAGTACATATCTTTTTCCTGTTGAGAGCTGATTTGAGAATTTCTCCATTCTCTGAAGACTTTTCTGTATATTATATAATACATTATTTGAAAGCATTGAATTTGTCACTCTCATATCATCCCTCCTAATTTATCAGATTTATAATAGTATTAAGCATACTATCCATAGTACTGATAATCTTTGCCGCAGCATTATATGTATGCTGAAATTTGACCATATTTGTCATTTCCTCATCAAGTGATACTCCAGACACCTGCTGTCTTACATTTTCGAGTTTTTCAATAAGCAGTGTCTGATTATCGTTTATTCTTCTAACTTCATTTGCCTGTGTTCCAACCTCTGATACTGTCTGATTAAAGTATTCATTAAATGTAGCTGTTCCATTATCCATAGTCATGGCAAATTTAAGGTCAGCCATATTAAGAGCATTTTTTCCCGAACCAACACCTGCGCTTATCGGAAGACCGTCTGAACTATCGTTTTCTTCATCTCTTGCAGCAGCTGCCAGTTTAGTGACATCAAGCTGCAGATCTCTTTTGACTCCCATACTCAAAGCAGCACCTTTTTCAGGATATCCATCTATTATACCTGAAAAACTGTCAAAAAATCCTCTCTGAGATTTATAATCAGACCCGAACCCTGTAAAATGAACTGAATTTATATTATCCATAATATTATATGCAAGTTCATCAAGTTCCTTCATATAACTGTTGACAACTTCATCTCTTGATTCAAGAAGTCCTTTAAGTTTTCCGCCACTCAGGACTTTCCTTATATCAATATTTGCCTGACCTGTTCCTCTGATTGTAAACTCAACATCCGGTATAAGACCGGCAACTTTATTTGACGACCATTCAGTATCTGCACCATCATAATTAAAAACAGCATTTCTTGCATAAAAACTTTTAGGACCCATTCCATTATATGTACCTTCTGAAACTCCCAAATTTTCAAGTATATTACCGGAATTATCTCTGATTGCCAGTTCTCCGCCTGTCACACTGCTTATATATAATCTGGATTTTCCTTCTGCATCTTTGATTATCTCAGCCTTTCCGTCCACTCCTGAAAATATAAGCTGATTATTTATTTCATCAACCATGAGAGCAAGAGAATCATTTGTATTATCAATATCAACTGTCGCAATATTCCCGTTTGAATCTTCTATCTCAAACTGTGAATTCAGTCCGAGACCAAGTCCTCTTTCGTATATATCTTCAACACTTTCGTCAGATACCATATTTCCCATTGTCACTTTTCCGTAGGGAGGATTACCAGGACTTGGTAATTCATTCCCATAAAATATACCAAGTGCCGAAAGAATTGTACCATCACCTTTATCATCTATTTCAAAGTTATAATCTCCATCAGTCCCTT